>JAYVBB010000242.1:0-8938 GCA_043750715.1 Pseudomonadota bacterium
TGCCCTTGTCGTCGGTGAGCTTGGTATTGATCAGCGAAACGTCGATGATCCGCCCGTCTTTGTGCTTGCGCTTGGTCTCCAGGTTCGGCACCAGCTCGCCGCGTTTGAGCGAGGAGAGGAACTCGCGCGCCTCCTCCTGGTATTCTTTCGGCACGGTGTCGACGATGTTCATGCTGAGGGCTTCGGCTTCCGAATAGCCGTACATGATCTCGGCACCGCGGTTCCAGGCCAGGATATTGCCTTCCAGATCCTGAAAGGTGATGGCGTCGTTGGAATCCTGAATGACCGTCGCCATCCGCCGGAATTTTTCCAGCGATCCCATGCGCTCGGCAGCTGCCTTAGGGACTTTGGTGGTGCGGACTGCTTTCTTGACCATTTTTATGCTGCCTCTTTGAGCTTGAGTGACAGGCGTTTCGGTGTCGCATCATGCGCCACCAATTCCGACCATCTGCCCTTCAGGTCCACCCCGAGATGCTCGGCGCAGAATGCCCTGACGGCGGCTTCGTTGACTCGTGAGAGCCGTTTCTTCGGGTTCTTGCCCCATTTCAGAACTCCCGCGGGAGTCAGACCGAGTTCTTTCGCCCACTGGCTCAGCGTCATGCCGAGAGCCTTGCGTAGGAAGACGACTTCAGAACCCCGGACCGGGACGCGCTCCTCGATGAGCTTGGCGGCGATGGCCCGGTCGATGACCCCCATGGGCAGGTCGATGATTTCCTCGCCTTGGCTGGTTCTCGAAACGGGAACGGCCAGATAGACGTAATCCAAGCCACAGAGCTGATAGTGGATCGTCTTGTAGGTCATGACTCTTCCTGTTTGCTTTGTGAGCAGCGATTTTAACATAGTAAATAGCATTAACAAGGGCAACGAACCAGCCGCACCCCTCCCCGCACCTGGGTTACGATAATATTACAGTAGTTACAATACGTTATATCCAAAAACCGGTGCCCGCCGGCGGCTTACTGCCCGGCGCATGGACGGCCGAAAGGCCATGCCGTTGTCGTCGAAATTTCGCAAGACCAGGAACGGTCGCGCCACCTCGACGTCCTGCGGACGATCAACGCGATGTGCACGAGACTCAACCGTCGGGTGCTGACCTGGGACGAGCCCGCCAGAATCGGCCTCGATACATTAACTGCAGACGTAAAACGCGGATCTTTCCACCAGGAACACTGAAAGCTGTCGTTGATAAGTTCGAAGCCGAGGTGACGCTCGGTTTCGTCAATGCAACTCAGGAAGAGAACTGTCCAACTTTTGCGGCGTATGCGGCGAGGTGGGTTGAACATTATGCGAAGATCCACAAGTCTCCGAGTACAGTGCTTAAGGATCGCCAGATCCTCAGGGATTAAGGGTGGCCTAAGCGACGCCTCCGGGATGTGTTGGAACCTCTGCAAGTCGCCTGGCGCCGTCGAGGTGAATGGCGACGCGAGCGCGGCGCGAGGCGGCGTGGCCCAAGCCTACGCGCGGTGGAGGACGGAGTGCAAAGACTTCACGCCGCTCCCGCAGCAGCGCGTGATCGACGCCTGCCGGAGTTGCATGAGCGCGTGCCTCACGATCGGCGGCTATGCCTGGGACCAAGGCACCGGCGCCAACGACAAGTTGAAGTGGTGCACCAGGTACACGAAAGACTTGCAGCAGTAGCGGCTTTTCGGACGCGGGGCTAGGCTCGGCGATCTTGGAAGATCCCGTCGACACCGGTCGGTAGCGGGCCACGCGGCGACTAAAATATGCGGTAGATTCTGAAACAGGACGCCGTGATCTGGAACTGTCGGTATCCAACTGCCAAGACCAAACCGAGGCATCGGTGCTTGCGAGCACAAAGCGATGGCGCACTCAGCCATCGCGGCCGAGAGCCCTTCCTTTTTGTTTTTTGGGGGGGGCCGCGCGACAGAATTCGCGCCGCCCCATCGGTCGACTTGCAATAGCTCGATCAATTAAAAGAAATCAGCCGACTGTCCGGCCTCTCGTACTCTCCCTCTGCTAGGGTCGAGCCCGCTGAGTTCACTGTAGAACGCAGGTCGGCATTTACCCGCGCTTCACTCCACCCAGATGGCGCCGAAGGACTCCGCCGTCGCCCGATCAATTGGCATCTCCGTTCCGGCGTTAATCTTGGATCTTTCGAGCACCATGCTTAGGGCACGCCGGTGCGTCAAATTTGACAGATCAATAGGAGCGGTCACTCTGATCGAATTCAAGATGAGCTTAGCATCCCGAAGATCACAGCCCTGGGTGTTAAGGTTTAAATTCAAAGGTATGGTGGCGCCACGCAATAGACAATTTACACAGTAATTGCCGTAGAGGCCCGATTTTGACAAGGTTGACGAGCAGGATTCGCAATCGGTCGACAAGTCAGAACAGTCCGCAGGCTCCACAAACAATTCCGTCAAGACAGACGTGTCGCATACTCAAACAGCGAAGGGCGGCCTTTTGACGGCCGGTACTTTGCCGCGGCGGACTTCGCGCTGAATGCGACACTGCGCGGCTCCGGGACCAATGTGAAGATGGGCGAGTACAAGGTGGCGGGACTGCCGGTTGTGACCAGCGAGACGGGGCTCCGCGGATACGTTTTGGTCGCGGCGAAAACTGCGTCGTCTTCGAGGCGCTCTCGGGATGACACGTATCCCACCGGTTAGGCTGCATTCATGGCGATATCGTTCGCAAAGGCCAATCGTGACGGAGGTACCTGGCAACGGCTCTGGCTCGCCGGGCAGCTCCTGCCGCCCCGCGATGGCTCAACTTACCGGGGCGCCAGCCGATTCATGAGTTGGATTGCCGAATTGTTTAGGACCAGACGATGAGCGAACGGTGGGGTCACAAAAAAGGCGAAATGCGGCGGGAACTCGCGCCGCTCGCCGTCGGCCATTGCTATCACTGCGAGACGAAGAAGGTCACGAACGTCTTCTGCGATTTGTGGGAGGTCTGGGCGTGCATGGACTGCTTGGCGCGGCACCATATGCTCGACCACGAAGACTGCAAGGATCCGGCGAGTAAAGTCGCCTTCGAAGGCGCGGAGCCGCGCCGCATCTACCTCTCGCTGACCCGCTACGACGGCCAGATGGTGTCCTTCATGTGCCAAACAGGCGTGAAGCTCGAGATGGAAGAGCACTGGCTCGGAACCTATGTCTTCTTTCCCGGCGCCATGGTGCTCGTGCTCGAGGACCGGGCGGCCATCAACGAATTGATTCTGAAGGCCCTCCAGGTCGCCCCCTTGCAAGGACCGCGTCATCCATGAGAGCCATCATCTTCTCCCGCGACCACATGAGCACCGACGTCTTGAGACGAAGCCTCATCGCGAGAAATTTCACCCGCGTCGACCTGAAGAAGGACACCGCTTCAGGTCTGCCGGACGACGACGAGGCCGTGGTTTTTCTGGATTTCGACGTGCCCGAATTCGTCGAGTTCGCGGCGCGGCTTTCCCACGAGCTCGTGGTCGTTCCATTCGGCCGCCACGAAGTCCGCGGCTACGCTTCCGACGAGATGGCAAAATATTTTCTCGCCAAACCCTTCACGCGCGAGCAAGTCCTCAAGGCGACGCATGCAGCCGTTCTCAATGTGACCGATTTGACGCCGACCGTTTCGCGGCCCGGACGCGAGGTGCCCGCGGACCTGGAAAGGACGCTGGCCAACGTCGTCGGTCGCGTCAAAACGCGCCGCCGGGAGCTCGGCAAGCTGCTCAACGCGACGCCCGAGCAGCTGCGTATGATCCTGGCGAAAGCGACCGTCACCGGTCCCGACGGCAAGGCCCGGGTGCCGGACGACGCCTTGCCGATCCGGTCGGCCTTGGTCGTCGACAAGGACCAGGCGTTCGCCAAGCTCGTCTCGCGTTATCTCTCCAACAAATGCGTTCTCCAGGTCACGACCGCGACGGACGGCGAGGCGGCCTGGAAGCAGATGAACGTCAACTCTTATGACGTCATCATCATGGAATGGGAAATTCCCCTGGTCAGGGGACTCGCCCTCTACAACCGCCTCCGCGGCGCCGAACGCACCCGCTTCGTCCCTCTGATCGTCACCTCCCCGCAGCTGAAGGCCGACGACTTTCGCCTTCTCGACGAAGACTTCGCCGTGACTCTGCTCGTGACGCCCGTCGCCGAGAAATCGTTTTCGCAGGCTCTGGAAACCGTAGTCGGGAATTCGCTGGTCGCTCATGCCGAGCAGGCGGATCTGCTCGCCGTTGCCCGGCGCATCGTCGAGGCCAAGGTCCCAGAGGCGACGCTGGCGAAGTGGCTCGGGACGTCGCCGGACCCTATGTTCTTGAACGCCATGCGCCTCACCGGCGAGGCCTTTCTCGCGGAAAAACGCTATCGCTTGGCGGAAACCACTTTTTCCACGGTCTGGGGCCTAGGCGACCGCCGCCTGTCTCTCCTGACCGGATACGGCAAAGCCTGTCACCTTGCGGGCAGTCACCGCCGCGCCCGCCGGCTTCTCGCGAAGGCCGACATTCTCGCGCCGAAAAACGTCGAGCGGCTTTGCCTCCTAGGTGAAGTGGACCTCAACCTCAAGAACCCCGAGATGGCGCGCGAGCGATTCCTTTCCGTCCTGGCGATCGACTCGAAGTCCCGCAAAGCCAAGTCCGGGGTCGAAGTCGCCGAAGCCATCCTCGAGGGACGGGAAAAGGACGTGCCGGCGCCAGTCGGTCACTTCGCCGGCCACCTGAATCTCGTCGGTATCAAGCTGTCGCAGGAGCTCAAGACCCAGGAAGCGCTCCGCTTCTACAACGCGGCGATGGTTTTCGTCAGAAAGGACGAAGATCTGGTCAAGCTTTGGTTCAATATCGGACTGTGCTACCTGCGCAGCCAACAGAAAGACAAGGCCGAGGAGGCGTTCCGCCGCGCCTACACCCTGTCCGGGCAGACCTTCGAGCGGGCCGCCAAGTACATCGGCGCGGGCGAAGTAGCGGCACCGTATGTCGAGGAAGACATCCCCTTCGAACGGTTTTGAGGTCGGCCTAAAAAGCCAATCCGAGAATGAACGCTCCCGACCGATGCAGCTTCGGCACCTTCTCCGCCGAGTCGGACTTCACGTACTTCGCCACGCTAGCCCAGCACTGGACGGCGGCGTCTCGGAGGCGGGTCCCGTGCCGCTATTCCGACACGCTCCAAGCCGATCGGATTGTTGAACATCCCGTCACCGGTTCCCGCTGCGGCCGTGCCGCCTGGGCACCAGCCTCCGCGATTTCGTCGGCTTCAGCAGCTCGGGAATACAAGCGACGCGACGCAGGCGGAGACGCGGGACTTCACCTAACGCTGCGCCCTTCTGCGCCATAGCCAGGTCGTATCATAATATACCGTATCCATTGGATTTTTTTCCAAGCGAAGAAGGTTCCTTTAACGTGATTTTTCACATTAAAGGTTACTGTGCTATCCTTTAATATAAAAACTCACGTCAAAGGATCCGAATTGAAGCGCGAGGAGCTCCACAATGATTTGCGCCGACCCTTCGAGCCGGGGGCCCGCTGCGGGGTCGCTCGTGTCGATGAGCATCCCTACCAAAAGGTCTGGTTCGTGGTGCCGCCCCCTCCGCCAGTCATGACGCCGAAAAACGCGCCACTGAATGCGCTGAAACGAGCCAACGGTGTCATCAATCAAATGCCGAGGGACGCGAGGATGAGCGATCTCGATCAGATCGTGTCGTACCTCTTCGTGCGCAAGGAAGCTCTAAATTCATCGCGCATGGAGGGAACGTGGTCGACCATCGACCACGTCCTGACTCCCCCGGATCTGGTCGACGCCCCCTCGAAAGACGGGGCGACGGCATCCATTCGCGGCTACGCCGATGCGTTGGAACAAAACTTCGCGCTCGTCCAAAAAAAGTCGTATCCGGCGTTCACGGTCCCGTTCGTTCAGAAGCTCCATAAGATCATTACCGCGAAGGATCCGGCGTTTCGAGGCCGGCCGGGAAAGCTACGCGCTCCCGGGCACCCAGGGGCCGTGGTCCAAATCGGGGGAATCGGCCGCCCCGAAGAATCGACCTACAATCCCGCCCCGCCCGAAGAAGTCGGCCGCTGCCTAGAGGAAACGATGGCGTGGTACCGGGACGACCTCCTGGCGGAGAAAGGCGACGCCGGTATCGGCGGTATGCCGCTGCTTGTGCGCCTGGCCATCGGCCACGCGCACTTTGAAGCGGTTCACCCCTTTAGCGACGGCAACGGTCGCGTCGGACGCATGCTTTGGCCCTTCCAAATGCTGCTCGCCGGAATGACGCCGCTCTACCTCTCCGGCTACATCGAAGTCGAAAAGCGAGCTTACGGCGAGGCCTTGCAAGCCGCGCAAAAGCGCCTCGACTATGCCCCGTTGATCGAATTCCTCGCAGAGGCCTTCGTCGCCTCGCATGAAGAGGCCAAGCGCACCAAAGAGGTGCTCCGCGCCCTTCCCGACGTCTGGAAGACCAAAGGAAAGTTCCGGAGCGACTCGGCGGCGATCCGAGCCCTTCCGACCTTGATCAAGAACCCTATCGTTACGGCGAACGAGCTCGCCTTCACTCTCGGAATCTCTTTTCCCGCGGCAAGCAACGCGCTAAAGGCGCTGACCGAAAAGGGCATCCTGCGCGAGCGCACCGGTTATAAGAAAAACCGTGTGTTTGCCGCCGAGGAAATTCTGGCTGTTCTCGGTCGCACTTTCGGCGAGGACCCGGCGCTGGCCTTGGATAGCGCGGCCCGCGTCCTGGGCCATTCAACTAGATGACATCTCGATCAATCGACCTGGAATGTAGCCTGCCACAGCCTCGGCATAGCCTCGGCATAGCCTCGGGTGGCTACCGCGTTCGAGCGTCGATCAAGTAAATCGCCCTTGATGGTCGCGAAGAAGCGCTCGGCGACGGGTTATCCCAGCAATCGCCCTTGCGACTCATGCTGCGAAGAAACGCGTGCTCGTCGATCAGTCCGCGGTAGGTTTGATTGCCGTACTGGCTCCCTTAGTCCGAGTGCATGATCAGCCCGGGGGACGGCGAGCGACGAGCGATTGCCATCTTTGCGGCGTAGGTGACAATTTGCGCCTCCATCGTCTCGTTCACCGTCCAACCGACGACTTTGCGCGAAAATAAGTCGAGAAAGACGCACAGAAAGGTCCACCCCTGCCAAGTCCAGATGTACGTAATGTCGGTGACCCACACCTTGTTCGAGGCGGTGGCGATTTCGTCGAAACGACTCTCAGCGAGGTTTGGTGCTCGTGGAAGATCATGGCGCGAATTGGTGGAGGCCCTCTCGCGGGGCTGCGCTAGCGCGCTCAATCGGGCGTATCACTGGTACCGAAAGCAGTCAGTAAGGCGCCGGCAACTTACTGACGCAAGGCCCTGAATTCATAATAAAATAGCCAATCACCCTCAGGTCGGGGCAGCTATCGCCGATGAAACCGGTAGATCTACTAAGGGGGGGGTACCGATGGTGCTCGCGGCGCGTGGAATCGTGATTTTTTCTGCAGTAGTTCTCGTCAGTAGCTGCGACAAAAAAGCCGAACAGACGTCCTCTCGAGAATCATCGCCCGTCACGGTAAGCGGGACCGACACGGCGACCGTGACCGACACGAGCGGCAGCACGAGCACTAACACCAGCGTCTCCGCTTCATCGGAAACCGGCTTCGGTGGCACGGTAAGACTCGACCTTGAGCCCAAAGAAGGCATAGCGATCGGCTCCGTCGACAAAGCAACTTTAAGCGCCGTCGGCCGTCCAGAAATCGACGCCATTGCAAATGCGGAAGGCATTTTCGAAGTCCGTAACGTCCCCCCTGGCACGGTCAGCCTTTTGGTGGCCGGCAATGGCGGCGCCGCCTTGACCGACGCCAAAGCCTATGGCTTAAAGATCGACGACGTCGTCGTCAAGCCCGGTAAGACGGAAGACCTCGGCAAGCTGCCTTTGAAAGAGACAGGATCCCTCACCGGCAAAGTCGGCTTCTACACAAACCCGAACAACCTCGATTTGACGGGTTCCGAGGTGTTTTTTCCTGGCACCGGCTTCATCGTCAAGACCGATGCGACCGGCAAGTTTACGATGAAGAATCTGCCAGAAGGCAAATACCGCATGCGCGCCCAGCACACAGGCTTCGCCGTCCTCGACTTCGACGTTGTCATTACGGAAGGGCAGTTGCTGGATGCGGGCGAGATTCTCTTGTCGTTGTCTTCCGGTCCCGAGGGCTCGATTGCCTTGGATATGACCGATCCGGAGACGGTCCCCGTGACGATCGGCGGCCAGAGCAAACTCGTCGTCAAGCAGGCCGGCCGCAACTTCAAGTACGTGCTCGACTACGACGCCGACGCCGCCTTGATGAAGCTCTCGAACGAGCCGGCTTTCATCGACCGCGAGTGGGTTCCCGTCGCGAAGTCCGGCACGTTCACGGAATTCACAACCGACGGAGCCAAGACTCTCTATGTTATGTTCTCGGACTTGAACGGACTCGAAAGCTCGCCGTTCAAGGTGGAGTTTATCGTGGATGTCGATGCTCCGACCATTTCGTCGTTTCAACTCGTCCACGGCTGGGACCAGGTTTCGAACGCCGGTATGACGACGATGCAAGCGGACGTCACGGCCTTCGACACGGGGACGGGGTTGAAGGAAATGTCGTTCTGCAACGCTTCCAATTTCAGCGGCTGCTCGACCTGGATCCCCTTTGCCACCAATCCGACAGGCTTAACGATCAATGCCACGAAACACATCAAGATCAGGGACTTCGCGGGCCATGAGTCGAATGTGGCGTCGGAGGCCATCGGGCTGGGCTCGCACACGATCATCGCCGGCGGCACCTACGAAGGCGATTTGCGCCTAGGAATCGAGCAAAGCCCTTATCGCTTCGACGCCGACGTCATCGTCAAGGGCAACATGACTATCGATCCAGGGGTTGCGATCGATCATGCCGGCGCCATGGCTCGAGGATTCAAGGTACTCGGTCGGCTGCTAGCTGCCGGCACGAATGGCAACGAGATCACCATCACGAAAAGCGCCGCGGGTTTT
>JAYVBB010000243.1:0-1556 GCA_043750715.1 Pseudomonadota bacterium
CCCGGGGCCTCTGATCACGACGCGAAGGCGGCGCCTTCGATGGTCAGGAGCTTCTTTTTGACGTCGAGGCCCGCTGCGTAGCCGACGAGGTCCCCGTTGGCGCCGATGCCTGCGCGCGGGAGCCGTCGCGCATGACTTTGACGTCGGTGTCGAGAACGCCCTTGTAGAACAGCGCCTGGATTTCGCCGGCGCTGATCGGCCCGAGGACGCGCCCGCGCGGATCCATGACGTGGAAATGCTTCGGGTCACGCCGGCGCTTTCGCAATGAGTTTTGTTGACCGACCGGACGTCCCGGAACCTGGGAAGCGAGCGTCGCTTTGTTGGAGGATGCGAGCGCCAGATGGCCGTTCCCGGCGACGTCGGGCGCGCCCTGCTGCGAAGCCTGGGTCATGTCCCTCAGTGCGGGCATCTGTCCGCTGGGCGCGAAGGCGCCGCCCCCACCCGCCGCGGCCCGTCCGCCGGCTGACGCCTGCTCGTCCGCGTAGACGACCTTGCTCGTGAAGAACAGCTCGTCCACTTCGACGAGCTCGCGGCGCAAAGAGGAGCCTTCACGCGCCACGAGATCGAAGGGATCAAACGTGCCTTCGCGCAAAGACTGACGAATCTCCTCGGGCGTGAAAGGGCCCAAGGCGTGACCATCTTTGAATATGAGCCAGCGGTCGCTCAATCAATCTCCCAAAAACATGTTCCGGCTTCTCTCGTATCGGCCCGAACTCTCAGGAGTTTTAAAACCTTGCATGTTCGCGACCAAAGGATTACCTAGGCGTCATGCGGGCCCTCGGTACGGGAACGCGAATCTTCTGAGAAATCCCTCGATTTATGCGCATTTCCCTAACCGAACTCCATCGGCCCAAGTCCTTCAAGCTGACCGGCAACGAAGACTGGCTGGCCCGGCTCTATGGCGATTTCCCCCTCGGGCGGGAAAGAGCCCTTTCCGGCACCCTCGAGATCGCAATCGGTCATGGTGGGGAAGTGAACGTGAGGGGCAAGCTGGACTTCGCTCCGACCGTCTCGTGCAGCCGTTGCGAAAGAAACATCACGTGGCCTCTTTCGGTCGACGTAGACGCGCGCTTCCTACCGGACCGCGGTTCGGAAACCAAACGGGAGCACACGCTCACGCAAGCCGAGCTCGACGCCTACTACATCGAGCAGGGCGAGATCGACCTCGAGCAGCTCCTGACCGATCTCGTGCAGACGCAATTGCCGACACAGCTCGTTCGGGCCAACGAAGACGAAACCGCATGCGTCGTTTGTCACGACGACCTTACGAGGGATTTGGTGTTCGGCGTGGGCAACAAGGAGCCCGAAAAAGCGGCTTCGCCTTTTGCGGCGCTCAAAGACTTGAAGCTCAAGAAGTGAGCGGTCGGGGGCTGGGCCTGCGGCCCTAGCCAACTTCAAAGCAACCTAAAACGAAAAATACAAAACCTAAAAACCCGGCTAACTGGAAGTGAGTGGAAATGGCCCTCCTCAGAAAACTGGACACCGAGAAAGCACTTAATATAAAGGGCCACTCGGAGGTGTCTGGTGAAGCGCAAGGTTTACGACAGGGAATTCAA
>JAYVBB010000244.1:0-3351 GCA_043750715.1 Pseudomonadota bacterium
CCGGTCGACACCCAGTAGCTTTTGGCGCTGACGCGCACCGCCTTTTGGCCGAAAGCGGGCGACGTCGGCGCGTCCGGGCACTGAAAACCGATGATCGACGCGAGCTCCGCCGACGCTTCCGCGGCGTCGACCTGGGCGTCCGCCGAGGTTCCCGCGGAGGCGCGTCCGCGCCTCTCCCAGTGCTCCACCGGCGGCTCGCCGCACGCCGCGACGGCGAGCAGAAAGATCACGATTTCAGGGACGAGACGCGCCAAGAGTCCTCCAGCTCCCAAGGCTTCGGCCCGCCTTGGACTTCTCTGAAGGTGTTTTGAAAAAGACCGTCATTTCGACGAGTCACGGATCTTGGCCGGGCGGCCATGAGCTGTATCATTTTACCTACAACTTGCGCTCCTAAGGTCAACCAACCGATATTACTGAATAAATTATAATAGGACCCGGTTTTGGCCAATAGGCCAATCATGAAAACCGCCCCTAACCCGCTGCCATAACAAGCTATTTTTCCTAAGACCCAAAGTATTCGAGACCTCTTAACCGGATCATTACAGTGACACTCAACGATTCGAAGAGCGTTTAGGTGTCATCACGGTCCCATTGTGGAGGGGATTCTCATGAGTAATGCGATTTCAGCAAAATGGGGTTTGCCGATCATGGCAGCAGCGGCGTTGGCCACGTACGGCTTCGTCGCCCCGCAGGCCGCGCCGGAATTCACCAAGAGTTCCTCCGTGGAAATCGGCACCCGCGTCGTCCGCCCGGACGTCGTCAAGTCGGAGACGGAATCCTTCACGAGCCTCTCGCAGTCGGCGAAAGTCCAATCCGACACGCGCTCCGGCGCCGTGCGCCTAATCTCGGGCGGCCAGCTTTCCTCCACGACGCTCAGCCGTCGTGCGACGAAGGCCGAGCTCGTCCACGAGGCGCTGAGTTTCGTCGCCGCGCACAAAGACGTGTTCGGTGTCGAGGCGTCCGACCTCCAGCTCAACGACAAAGCGACGTTGATCACCAAAGACGTCCAATTCCTGAAGTTCGCCGTGCTGCGTAACGGCCTCGTCGTCCAGGACGCCGTCGTCGACTTCCGCTTCAAGCAAGGCAAGCTGCTCCAGGTCAACAACCAGACCTTCTCGGAAGCGACCGGCGACGAGCGCGCGAGCCTCGAAGCCGGCCTCGACGTCGCCGCCGAGCGCGCCATCATCGGCCAGAACGCCGTCGCCCAGGGCGAAAAGCTCCGGGTCGTCGCAGACAAAAAAGGCTACCACCTCGTCAAAGTCCGTCAGTTCGACACGACGGGACAAGACGGCCGCCGCTACCTGATCCAAGTCGACGCGGCTTCCGGCAAAGTCTTCGAAGTGCGCCCGACGACGTTCGAGCTCGACGGCTCGGTTAAAGGCAGCGTCTATCCTCGTTGGTACGGTGAGACGGCAGAAATCCGGCCGTACTCGCAAACGGCGCTGACGTACGGCAACACCTCGATCACGTCCGACATGCAGGGCAACTTCTCCGGCGCGCCCGCCAACTCGCAGCCTAAGCTCGACGGCTTCACCGGCACGATCGTGAAGACTGTGCCTTCGACTGGCACGAATGTCACCGCGGCCGGCGGCCTTGTCCGCGACCGCTGGGACGTCATCTTCCAAAAGGGCGCCAATGCTCCCGATTCTGACCCGATGATGGCGCAATCGATGGCGCATTATCACTTGAACTACATCATCAACCACGCGAAAGCGGTCGGCGTGACGACGCCCTGGTTCGACCAGCAGCTCACCGCCAACGTCAACCTGGCCCAGACCTGCAACGCCTACTGGGACGGCTCGACGGTCAACTTCTTCTCGGGCGGCGGCGGCTGTGCCAACACCGGCCTGATCTCGGACGTCATGTACCACGAATGGGGACACGGCCTCGACGCGAACACCGGCGGCATTGACGACGGCGCGTTCTCCGAAGGCTTCGGTGACATTATGTCGCTTACGATCACGCACTCCAACATCCTCGGCATCGGTTTCCGCACCCCGGGCGGCGAACCCGTCCGCGACCTCGAGCCGAACAAGGTCTACCCGGCCGACGCGGGCGAAGTGCACGCGGAAGGCCTGATCATCGGCGGCGCTTTCTGGGACACGTACAAGTACCTGAAAGAATCCCTAGGGGAAGAGCGCGCGGCACAGCTTCTCGACAGCTACGCGTACAAAGTGATCTACACGGCGACCCGCTACACGGACGTCTACGCGGCCCTGCAAGTGATCGACGACGACAACGGTGACCTGAGCGACGGCACGCCAAACCTCTGCATCATCAACAAAGCGTTCGCCGAGCACGGCCTGACGCCGGCCGACGAGGCCTGCTCGCTGGCTTCCATCGACGAGTTTCAGATCGACGACAGCGACGGAGGCAACGGCAACGGCATCATCGAGCCGGGCGAAAGCATCAAGCTGAACCTGACCGCTCGTAACGCCGCCTCCCAAGGCGTCGAAGACCTGGTCGGCGTCCTCTCGGTCGCAGGCGCTAACGGCGTCAACGTCACCGACGCCAACCTCGCCTGGGGCAGCATCCCGGCCCGCTCCAGCAAACCCAGCACCGACGGCGCGGCCCTCGAAGTCGCCAACAACGTCGCCTGCGGCACCCAGATCGCCACCACGGTCAAGCTCGCCGCCGACACCCGCACCAACACGCTGAACTCGGTCTTGAGCGTCGGTCGCCTCTCCGGCACCGCCGAAATCAACGCCGCCGCCGGCCTGCCCCTCCCGGTCCTGGACAACCAGACCGCGACGGCGATGATCGAAGTCGCCGGCGGACAGTGGGACGCCGACACTGCCGTCAACACCGCTCACCTGAAGTTCGACATCACCCACACCTACGTGGGCGACCTGACAGTGAAGCTGATCTCGCCGGACGGCACGTCGAAAGACATCTGGGCCGGTAGCGGCGCCACCGCCGACGAACACTACGACGCGGACGTCACGGAAGCGCTGAAAGGCCTCAAAGGCAAAGGCACCTGGAAGCTGACGGTTACCGACGGCGCGGGCCAGGACGAAGGCACGCTCGACACGGCGACGCTGACGCTCACGCCGGCCAAGTTCATCTGCGAATGATCTAAGTTCTAAGTACGCGTCGTGAGACGCGTACGTGGGGGGGTCCACACCAGCATAGGGGACCGCTGTCACGGACGGCGGTCCCTTTTGGGCGTGAAGTGAGCGATTTTTTCGGCCGGTAACTTCAAAGCAACCTAAAGCTAAAAGCTAAAAGCAAAAACCCGGCTAGCTTGAAGTGATGGCCCTCCTCAGAAAACTGGACACCGAGAAAGCACTTAATATAAAGGGCCACTCGGAGGTGTCTGGTGAAGCGCAAGGTTTACGACAGGGAATTCAA
>JAYVBB010000245.1:0-6516 GCA_043750715.1 Pseudomonadota bacterium
CGTGGTGAAATTGGTAGACACGCTGGTCTTAGAAGCCAGTGCCGTAAGGCGTCGGGGTTCAAGTCCCCGCGTCCCCACCACGCTCGCGCAGCGAGCGCCTCCATCGACTCATCCTATCGACTGCGCGAGCGAGCATGAGTCGATAGGATGAGTCGATAGAGGACTGCATCATGCTGCACCACATTTCGTTCTCCGCGAGCAACCTCGAACGATCCGTTACCTTCTACGACGCCGTTCTCGACACCCTCGGCTACCGCCGCGTCTTCACTTCCGACAAGGCTGCCGGCTGGGGACTCGTCGACGGCGAAGACCAATTCGCGATAAAGAAACGGGTCGCCCGCGTCGAGCCACCAAGTCCGGGGTTTCACCTCGCGTTCGCCGCCAAGACACGGGCCGAAGTCGCAGCCTTCCACTCCGCCGCGTTGCGAGCGGGCGGCAAGGACAACGGCGCACCGGGGCTCAGACCGGAGTACGGTCCGGCCTACTACGCCGCGTTCATCATCGATCCCGACGGCTACGAGATCGAAGCCGTGACGAAGTGATCAAGGAGAGAGGATCTGCTGGCCCTTCTTGGGACCGGACCGATGCTTCTTGCCCTTCACCGGCTGCTCCGGCTCGAAGAGCGACCGCACGTAGTTGAACGTGCCGGTGACAGTTATGACGTCGCGTTCGAAGGCCGCCGGCAGCGGCAGAAAAGGGGACGCACTCTTGATCGCATGGATGATCGCGTCGTCGAGCTCTTTATGCTTGGACGACTCGAGCACTTTGAGGCCATCGACCTTGCCGTTCTTCAGGATCTTGAATTCGATCTTAACGGCGCCTTCATGGTTTTCCTTCACTGCTTCGGGCGGATACGTCCACCGGTCGAAAATGGCGCCGCGCAGCGCGGCGAAGTATCCGATGTAGGGATATTCGCGCGTGTTCAGGTCGACGGTACCCGACGGGGCCGGTCCCGCCGGCTCCTCCGTGACGCAGCCCGAGGCCGAAAAAGCCAGCAGACCTGCGAGAAATAGGGATTTCAAATCCATCAGTTACAATTATCCGGCAGGAATTGTCGAAAGGCAAATGCGCCGTTCGTCGTTAAGGCAGAAGGAGGCCAAAACCATGGCTAAAGCATCTAAAGAAGTTCTCGAGAAACTGCAGGGCACCCTGGACGCCGCGGCGGACGGGCTGTCCAAGGTGACGGGCAAGAAAATGTTCGGCTGTCACGCGTTATGGGCGAAAGACGCCGTGTTCGGGCTCGTCTGGAAGGAGGGCCGGATCGGCGTACGACTTCCCGACGAAGCGAGCTACGAAAAGCTGATGGGGCTGAAAGGCGCCGAGCCGTGGAAAGCCGGCAAAATGACGATGTCGCACTGGGTTCTGGTGCCAGAGTCCATGCATAAGGACAAAGCCAAGCTCGCCAAGTGGGTCGAGGCGGCGCATAAACAGGCGCTTAAGCGTTGACTTCAAGGGGGAATCCGAGTTTTCTGGGCTGACTTTTTCGCCCTGAAGCCCAAGACCTCGGAGCCGCCCATGTTTCAAGCCACGCGACTGCTGGCCGCCCTGATTCTCTCGACCCTCGCGACCTCGGCATTCGCCGCCGACAAGCTCGTGATCCTGTCGCCGCACCGGAAGACGATCCAGGAAGAATTCGTCCCGCTGTTCAAGTCGTACTACGAGAAAACCTACGGCTCCACCGTGGAGGTCGACTGGATCGACCAGGGCGGCACGTCGAACGCGGTGAAATATCTCGCGGCCAAAGCCGAGAAAAATCCGAAAGACATCGGCATCGACGTCTTCTGGGGAGGCACCAGCGCCAACTTCATCGACATGGCGCGCCAAGGTTTGCTCGCGCCGTACAAGCTCTCGGATGCGACGCGTAAAGCGATCCCGGAAAAATGCGCCGGCGTAGCGCTTTCCGACCCGAAGAACCTCTGGCATGCGACGGAAGTTTCGTCGTTCGGCATTCTTTTCAACCGCACGCTGCTCAAGATGGAGAAGTTGCCGGAACCCAAGACATGGTCCGATCTCGGCCACGCGCAGTACTTCAACCTGTTGTCGAGCACCGATCCCCGAAAATCCGGCACCAGCAGTACGATGAACACCATCATCCTCGAAGCGGAAGGCTGGGCGAAGGGCTGGGAGCTTTTGACCCGGATGGCGGGCAACACGCGAGTCTTCACCCAGTCGAGCTCCGACCCCGTGCGCGCGGTCGGCACCGGCGACGCCGGCGCCGCGACGGTCGTCGATTTCTACGGCCTGAGCCAGGTCCTCGAGAACGGACCGGACAAAGTCAGCTTCCTCCTGCCCGCCGGCAAGACGATCATCGACCCGGATCCTATCGCGCTCGTGAAGAACGCTCCGCATGAGGTCGTGGCCGGCCGCTTCGTCGAGTTCCTGCTGACCAAGGAAGCACAGAAGGTGTGGATCCTGCCGAAGGGAGAGAAGGACGGTCCGACGCGAGCCGTGCAGGCGCGCCTCGCAGTGCATCCCCTGGCTTACAAGGAAACGGAAGGCCGCTGGTTGCCGCTGCTCGAGAATCCCTACCTCGCAAAAGGTTACCTGCAGTTCGACGCGGTCAAAGCCGGCGAATGGAGAGAACCCCTCAACGACCTCGTCGGCGCCATCCTGGTCGACTCGCACGCCGACCTTAAGAGAGCCTGGAAGCGCATTCTCGACGATAAGCAGCCGGCCAACGCGGTCGCCGCCTTCGTCAAACCGATCGTATCCGAAAAAGACCTGAAAGACGCGGCGGCGAAGTGGAACGACGACGTCTACCGCAACACCAAGATCAACGAGTGGGTGCAAGCCGCGAAGAGCAAGTACACGACGCTCGCCGCAGGACAGATTCCCAAAGCATGAAGCTCGACACCCAACTCGTTCATGCCGGCGAGCCGCATCCCCGCATCGAGGGCGCGGTCGCCATGCCCGTCTTTCAGTCGTCGACCTTCGAGTACCGGGACGAAGACTCCTACCACGACATCCGCTACATCCGGCTGAACAACACGCCGACGCACGCCGCGCTGCATCGGAAGCTGGCGGCAATCGAAGGCGGCGAAGCCGCGCTATCGACTGCCAGCGGCATGGCCGCCATTTCAGCGGCTTTGCTCGCGACGCTGAGTACCGGCGACCACCTCCTCGTCCAAAACGGACTCTACGGTGGCACCCATTCGGTGATCGCCAAAGACATGGCGCGCTTCGGCATCACCCACTCGTTCCTCGACGCGACCCGGCCCGACACCTGGGACGCCGCCCTCCGACCTGGGACCAAGGCCATTTACACGGAAGCAATGACCAACCCGATGCTGGAGGTCGCGGACCATGCGGCCGTCGTCCAGTTCGCGCAAAAAAATCGGCTCGTCTCGCTCATCGACTCCACGTTCGCGACGCCGGTCAACTTCAAGCCGCTGATGCTCGGCTATGACCTCGTGCTCCACAGCTGCACCAAGTACTTCAACGGTCATTCGGATCTGGTGGCCGGAGCCGTTATAGGGCGGAAGGAACTCGTTGAGAACGTCACTCACCTGGCGAACCACCTCGGCGGCTGCCTCGACCCCCACGCCTGCTTTCTTCTGGACCGCGGCCTGAAGACCCTGAGCCTCCGCATGGCCCGCCACAACGAGAACGGCCAGCGTCTGGCCGAATTTCTGGCGAGCCACCCCAAGGTCGAACGCGTCCACTACCCGGGCCTCGAGACCTCGCCTCACCACCAGCGCGCCCGCCGGCACTTCACCGGCTTCGGCGGGGTGGTGGGATTTGTGCCCAAGGGCGGTGCAGCCGCGGCAAGCCGCATCGTTCGGGCCGTCAAGATCCCGGCCCACGCCGCGAGCCTTGGCGGAGTCGAATCTCTGATCCTCCAGCCGGCCGGCTCCACCCACCAAGAAATGGCCGACGCGGAAAAAAAGAAGCTGGGCATCTCACCCGACCTGATCCGCTATTCCGCCGGGATCGAAGCCGCCGACGATCTGATCGCCGACCTGGCGGAAGCGCTCGGCTGAACGTCCAGGTTGCTTGCCTGGGCCATATGCTTTAGGGTTTTCTTAAACATCCTTTTGGAGACCTTTATGAGTTTGCGGCTGCTTCCTTTCGTCGGCCTGTTGTTGATGGCCACCCCGTCCCTCGCCGAAACCACCCCGCCGCCCGCCGATAAGGCCGACGCAGCGAAAACCGAGGAAGCCGCGCCCGCCAAGACGCATTCCTCGAGCGCCGAAAACCGCCAAGGCAAGATGCTTCACATCGTCGGCGAGGCGGGTCTCGCGATCGCGCCGTTCCCCCAAGAAGGTCTCGGCGTTGGTTATTACTTCTCTCCGGACCTCGTCGCCGAGCTGTCGTACGTCGCTGGCTCGACGGAGTTCCTCGACCTCGAAGTCACGACGTCATTGATCGAAGCTCGCGCCAAGTACTTCATCGGCAACAGCTTCTACGCTATTGGCGGTCTCGGTCAACGCACGATCGGCTTCACCGCCGACCTCGACGCCTCGAGCGTTGGCGGAGCCAAGAAGAAGGTCTCGGTCGACACCTCCTCGACCGGTCTTAGCCTCGGTATCGGTAACCACTGGCAGTGGAGCGGCTTCACGCTGGGCTGCCAATGGCTCGGCTACTTCATGCCGCTCTCCTCCTCGGGCGACACCGACCTCGACGTCGACGGCGTCAACGAGAAGGACAAAAAGGATCTCCAAGACTCGATCGACAACCTCGGCAAGACGCCGAGCTACCAGGCTCTCCGTCTCTACCTCGGCTGGACGATCTAACCTTGCCCTGAGCGGGCGTCGCCATTAGACTCGAAGCCCATGTCGACGCCCGAAAAGCCCCGGGGCCAAGCCCCGGACATCGAAACGATCAAGAAGCAGATCCCCCGCCCGTCAAAGGCCATCGTGACGGGCGGAATGCCTTACGCCAACGGCCCGCTCCATCTCGGACACCTCGCCGGCGCGCACATCCCCCCTGACGTCTTCGCCCGCTGGCTCCGGATGCTGATCGGCGCCGAGAACGTGCTGCACGTTTGCGGCACCGACGACCACGGCTCGACCAGCGAGCTGTCGGCACTCCAGGCCGGCAAGCCGATCCGGGAATTCATCGACGGCATTCACACCGAGCAGACCAGGACGTTGCAGCGCTATTCCATCGGCCTCGACGTCTACAGCGGCACCTCGCGCCCGGAATGCTTTCCCATCCACAAGGCCCTGGCGCAGGACTTCCTGCTTCGGATGCACAAAAACGGCATGCTGGAGAAGCGGACCAGCCGGCAGTGGTACGACCCGAAGCTCCAGCGGTTCCTCCAAGACCGCTTCGTCCAGGGCAAATGCCCGAATCCCAAGTGCGACAACGAAGGCGCCTACTCCGACGAGTGCGAGCGCTGCGGAACCAAATACGACCCGACCGAGCTCCTGAACCCCCGGAGCACGATCAGCGACGCCACGCCTGAGCTCCGTGACACCGTGCACTGGTGGCTCGATCTGTGGAAGGTGTCCGAGCCGCTCCGCACCTGGATCCAGGGCAAGGAACGCACCTGGCGGACGCCCGTCTTCAACGAAGTCATCAACACCGTCCTGCCGGCGATCCGCTTCCCCAACACGAAGGAAGCGCAATACAAAGAAATGAAGGCCACCCTTCCCAAGCACAAGAGCAAGTACGCTCCCGGGAAGACGGTGATGCTCCAGTTCGACGACAAGGTCGAAATGGCCAAAGGCCAGGAAATGCTCACCGCCGTCGGTATCGAAACGGTCCTCTGCGACGAGTGGGCTCACCGCTCGATCACACGTGACGTCGCTTGGGGCATTCCGGTGCCCGACATCGACCCGGATCTGAAGGGCAAGACGCTTTACGTCTGGCCCGACTCCCTGATCGCTCCGATCGCCTTCACGCAGGTGGCCCTGAAGAACAAAGGCCGTGACCCGCAGGAGTTCGAGAAGTTCTGGAAAGACCCGAACGCGAAGGTCTACCAGTTCCTCGGCCAGGACAACGTCTACTTTTACGTCTTGATGCAGGGCGCGATGTGGCTCGGCTCGCAGGCGGACATCACCCGCTTGCCGGTAGCCGGCGAGTACCAACTAACCGACGTCTTCGGGTGCTTCCACCTGATGATCAACAACGACAAGATGAGCAAGTCGACCGGCAACTACTTTACGGGCGACCAGCTCCTGGACGAAAAAGGTTACGACCCCGACCAGGTCCGCTACTTCCTGGCGCTGCTCGGATTGCCGGAGACGCGCTCCAATTTCGACCTCGCGGCGCTGGACGAACGCAACAGATTCCTCGCCGGCCCGATGAACGCCGCCTTCGAAAAACCGATCTCGGCGTGCAACTCCAAGTTCGGCGGCAAGGTCCCCGAAGGCGTCCTGAACGAGAAGGTGCTGGCCGAGACGACCAAGATCATTCAGCGCTACGCCAAGGCGATGGCGCGGGCCGAATACACGCAGCTGCTGTTCGCTATCGAAAACTACGCGCGCCAGATCAACAGCATGTTCACGCAGTACAAGCCCCACGACGACCGGCACCCGGAAGACGAGCGCCGCAACGCGCTGTACTCCTGTT
>JAYVBB010000246.1:0-1869 GCA_043750715.1 Pseudomonadota bacterium
GGAACGCCTCAAGGAAGCACAACAGAAGCTGGTGCTCCGCGACGAATACCTGGGCATCGTCGCCCACGACGTGCGTTCGCCGTTCGGTGTGATCGCGAGCTGCTGCTCCTACCTCGAAGAGGCGCTGAAGTCGGGGTCCGAAGTGCCGCCGGGCGAGCTCGCGAGCCTCGTCACGAGCATCAGGCAAAGCGCGCAAAGCGGCGTCGAGCTGGTCGAAGAACTGCTCGACATCGGTCGCCTGAACTCCGGCTCGAAGCTTTCGCGCGAGGAAACGGACCTCGGTCACCTGATCCAGGACGTGCTCCACCAGTTGAAACCACTGGCTGCGCAAAAGGGCGTGCATTTCGTCTTTGCTCCTGGACCGGCCATGACTGCCGTGGTCGACAAGAACCGGATCGCCCGGGCACTCGACAACATCCTCAACAACGCGATCAAGTTCACCCCTCCGGGCACCGCGATTCACGTCTCGACGCGCTACGAAGTCGACGGTTCGGGCAAGGGTTCGGCCGCACTCGTCGTCCGGGACGAGGGTCCCGGCATCCCCGCGGAAAAACTCGGCCGGCTCTTCAAAAAATTCGATCAGCTGGATTCGCCTCTCGCGAATCTCGGCTTCGGTCTAGGCCTTTCGATCGCGCACCAATTCGTCGCGCTCCACAAGGGTCAGATCCACGTCGAAAACGGCGTCGGTGGCGGCGCCCAGTTCACCATCGTTCTCCCGGGGGCCTACCAGTCACTCGCCGTTACGCCGGTCGACACCAAAAAGTCCCACGTCCTCCTCGTCGACGACGACCTCGACACCTTGGAAGTGCTGGAAGAAGTCTTCGTGAGCGCCGGGTACGAAGTCTCGACCGCTCTCGACGGCGCCACGGGACTCGCCGTCGCGCGGCGAGTCATGCCCGACCTCGTGATCTCTGACATCCGCATGCCGGTGATGGATGGTTTGATGTTCCTGAGCCAGCTGAAACGCGCCGTGCCCGAGACGCCGGTGATTCTCGTCAGCGGCCACTATCCGACGATGACCGACGCCCGCGCTTCGGCGATCTTCAAAGCCGACCGCTTCTTCGAGAAGCCGGTGCAGGCGGAAGAGCTCCTGGCCGCCGCCGCCGACCTACTCGGCCCGACGCGGGGCAGTCTGCTCAAGAGCAGCTAACGTCGCCGCGATGCGGTCGACTTCCTGGGCCGACAAGCCGAAGCGGCCCGCCTGCTCGAGCTCGTAAACGTACGCCTGGTGTTCGGCGACGGACTTGGCTGCGAAGCCCAGGCTTTCCTGGAACGAGATGAGGAGCAGCGACTGGTGACAGTGGATCTCCAGCTCGTGCGCGAGCGTCGAGCCCAGCAGCGCCCAGCTCGAGAATGCGCTCGGGCCGACCAGCACCTCGGTGTTGCCGGCAAACGGCGTCCAGGACGTCATCCCGCGATCGGAGAGGGTGTCGTCGACGCGGGGGAAGTCGACACCGCTCGGGATGGCGATGGCGTATTCGTCGAGGGCGTCCCGCAGCGCGGCTTCGGTTTGAGGCGGCCGGTCTCCCGGCGCAAAGCGCGGCTCTGCCTTCCGGCCCTTGAGTCCCGACGTACACGCTGGGGCGGCGAGGCAAAGGAATAGCAGAATGCGGTAACGCGAATGCAAGGGTGACACCTCCACTGCCCGCAAAAGCAAGGTCCCGGCCACTTTGACCGGTATTGCAACTGCCCGGAAGTGCGCCAAAAAGCCCGACCAACACGGTCGGGCTTTGGGTATTTCTGTCTAATGCCTGGACGGGCTTACATCTTCGCGGCGAGGCCCACGATGTACCGGGGTGCCTTTGATCTTCGTCGACGGGTCGGAGCCGGCCTCGTCGGCCGCGCTAGTCATCGCCGCGTGGTAGCGGA
>JAYVBB010000247.1:0-5377 GCA_043750715.1 Pseudomonadota bacterium
TTGGCCTCCTTTCGCCTCGGCGGCGGCGCGCTCGCCTCGGCTGGAACACCTGTGACTCTTCTGTCGGTCGGCATCGGCCTCGGAGCGGTTGCTGGCGGCGCAGCCGGCGGCGACTTTACGGAATGGATCTACGGCCTCAAAGTGGTTTGGTGCTTCGCCGCGGGAACCAAAGTGCGGACGACCCAAGGCCAGGACGTGGCGATCGAAACGATCGTGCAAGGCGACACCGTTGCCGGTTTCGACCTCGCAACCAACGCAATGGTCGAAACCCAGGTCGAAAGACTCGACGTGCACAGCGGTGACTTCGCGATGAACGAAGTGCTCCTGTCCGACGGCACGACGTTGCGCGTTTCGAACGGTCACCCGTTCCTCACGCTCAACAAGGGCTGGCTGTTCGGCGAAGAGCTGACCGTCGGCGACGAACTGGTCAGCGCTTCCGGCGCGACGGTCATCGTCCGCGCAGTGAACTCCGAGGCTGCCGCAGCGACGACCGTTTACAACGTCGTCACCAGCGCCGGCACCTACCTCGTCGGCTCCGCCGGCGTCGTTTGCTCCGGGTTGACCGCCGCCGAAGCGCGGAGCCGCATTCAGGCCTAAGCAAAATTTGAACGTCATACGCCTGTGCAAAGAGTAATCTTTGCACAGGCGTACTGCCAAAGCGGAGTGGGATCTTGCAGTCGAGAGTCCGGACGGCATCGAATCCTGCTTACTGGGAAAGCCTCGCTCCCTGGCTTTCCGTCGGTGGATCGGCTAGAGAGCAAGACGCTCTTCCGGAGCAAGACCTGACGGGGCGCTTCCGTCGAGAAGTCGATCCGACGCTGATCGATGACGGCTATTTCCGTCTGAACTCGGTGTTTGCACCGGGTGAGATCGAGCCGGTCGAGCGCGCCGTCCGTCGCGTTCGTAGCGAAGGCTGGCTCGAGGTCTGGGCATTCGTCTACGACGAGGTTTGGGCTCTGCTCCGCCATCCTCGTTTGATGCAGCTCGTGGGTCACGTCCTTGGGCCCTCGTTCCTTCAGCTACCGGACTTTTGGGCTTTGGCGGTCGAGCCCTCGCTCTCCGAGAGCGGATACCTACCCCACATCGACGGCCATGACGGCTTTCCGCCCTGCCGAGCCGACGGCATGCCAAATGCGGTGACCGTCTGGATCGCGCTTTCCGACGTATCGACCGAGGACAGTTGCATCTACATCGTTCCCGGCGGAACCAAAGCCGAACGCGAGCTGGACGTCCTGGCATTCGCGTCGCCTCCGGAGAGGGCCGCCTCGAAGGTCCACAGTGTCCGAGCCCTGCCGATCGGCGCGGGAGGAGTCCTCGGCTGGAACCACGGCGTCATTCACTGGGGATCCCGTTGCAGTCCCAGCGCCCGCACCCGAGTCAGTCTGTCGTGCGAATTCATTCGCTCCGACGTGCCGCTCCTGGCTCATCCCCACGCCCAAAATGCCCGGCAGGTCCTCGGACCCGGGTTCACGCCTCCGGCCTTGGACTGCAAGGGTCAGGCTCCCAACTTCAAGCTCCGGCTCGATCTCATTGCCAAGCAGATCCTGAGCTATACGGCCCATGCCAGGATCGTTCCCGGCTCCGCCGAGCTAGCCCACACCCTGCTTGGCGACCGGAATGCCCGAGAGGTTCACTGCCATGATTGACGGCTTCCCCATCGACCGCTTCAACCTGTGGGACCTGCAAGACTTGCAGCAATCCCTGTCCACCGACTACCTGGGCCACCTCGAAGGCATGCTGCTGAGGCGCGCGGCCGCACCGTGCGTCGCGGAATACAATCCCGGTCAGACCTTGTTCGAAGAGTTGTCGCAACTGCCGCGAGGCTCGGTACGCCGCTTGCTCGAGTCACCCGAGCTAGGCTACCGGATTCGCTTCTTCAACAGCGACGAGGCCGAGGATCTCGTCACCTACCTCGACCGTTGCCTGGAGGCCGAGAAACTCGTGGCACGGGGCCTCAAACCCACGCGCCTCGTGTGGACGGCGCTCGGAGACCACCGTTGGGCGGAGTGCGAGCACTCGGAAGCCCTGCGGATCGGCGGGAGCATCGTTCTCGATTGGGAAAGCCCTTGGTGTTGGAAGGGCGCGGCAGGCTCAGACATGGACCGTCCGGACATTCAGGCAATCGACGCCGGAACCGCCGCACAACTCCAGGCGAAACTCCAGCGGGCACTGGACCTGGTCGAAAGCGTCAGTCCGTCTTCTGCCAAGATCATCAAGGACAACCTCAAAGTCATTCAACTGCGCCGCATCGGAGGCGAGCCCGACGAGGTTTGCTCGGGTTCGGCATCGGGGTACGTCGGACAAATGCTACTCGGCGTCGCTGACCCGGCGCGCTGCCCGGTCAGCATGCTTGCGGATGCCCTGATTCACGAATCGATTCATAACTTTCTCTTCGTCTTCGGGCGTCGTGTCCCCGAAACCCGAGATTTCATGGCGGTCGAATCCCTGCGCGTGACCTCCCCGTGGACGGGAAACGCGCTCACTGTCTATGCGTTTCTTCACGCGACCTTGATTTGGTACAGCTTGAACAGGTTCTGGACCGCCGCTTCGAAGTCCGGAGTAGATCTGGACGAGGGCGCCGAGAAGTGCCGCCTGCGAGCGACGGTCGGCTTCGTCGGCGAGGCCGACATCGGGGCGACGCTCAGACAAATTGGTTCCGCGCTTGATCCGTTTTGGGTGAGGACGTGCGGCGAAATGCAAGCCGAAGTCCGTCGTACTCCGCATCATTCCGGATCGAATCATGCGTCTGCTTCAATTTAACGACGAGCGTCGCCTGGGCGAGTTGGCAGCGACCCTCAGCGCCATCGAACCCCGCTTCGCCAAGGCAACGTTGGCTCATCTGCCGTTTCCTGCCGGCACTTCGTTGTCCGGTGGCGATTCTCTCGTGGTGCCCCTGTTCCTGGTCGTCAGCGATCCCGCGGAATGGGATCGGCGCCGGCGCCACGGCGCTCGCTGCGCTGCGAAAATTTTGGCGGCATTGGACTCCACCCTCGCCGAAGCCTTCTCATTCCTTGGCTTGTCCGACCTACCCCGAGACCGCCTCGTGTTCTTCCAACTGGGAGACTATGCTCCTACCCTAACCGCCTGGGAGGGCGCGCAAGTCTTCAAGAACTCAGCACGCCGGGGAACGAACGACCTGTCGATGCCATACATCGTCGGCGAGGATGCCCGACCACCGGGGCGGCCCCTCACTGCTTGCCGGTATGACGTCAGTTTTCGCGGCGCGACGTTCGGCGTGCCTGTGCGCCAACGACTGGCAGAGGTCTTTGCCCGGCAAGAGGCCGCAGGCGAAAGCTTCCATTTCGAAGAAGCCTATTTCGTCCCAGGCGTCACCAACGGGCTCGCCTACCGCGAAGAATACTTCGATCTGATCGACGACTCGCGCTTCGTGGCATGCCCGCGAGGTACCGGACTCGGGAGCTACCGCCTATTCGAAACCCTGATGTGCGGACGCATTCCCATCGTGATAGCCGACGACTATGAAATGCCTCTGGAGAAGCTCGTCGACTTCTCGGACGTGATGATGCGATGTCCGGAAGACGACCTGGAAAATCTCCCGGACCGCGTGCGAGAATTTGCCGTCCGACGTCCGCTCCAAACCGTCGCCGACCATGGCCGTGCGCTGTTTCGCAGGCATTTTGCCGCCGGCCGTTTGCCGGAGCTCATCGCCGCGACTTTGCTCGGCCCCTTGGCCGAGTCAGTCGCGACGGAACGGGAGCTCTCGCTATGAACCGCAAGGACTGGGGACTGGAAACACTCCTGAAGCCGCTGTCGCTCAAGGAGTTTGCCCAAGAATACTGGACCAGCAAACCTTGCGTCGCGTCGCGCGGGGAACACTTCTTCGCCGATCTGTTCTCGACGGAAGATTTCGAGCAGCTGATCACCTCGGAGTCACTGCCGGCGTCCAGTGTCCATTTGGCGGACAGCTCCGTCGGTTACCGCCATCCTGGCACCTATCTCCGTCCCGACGGTTCCGTCGACCCGGTGAAAGTCTTCGAAGGCTACGCCGCCGGAGCCACCGTCGTGATCAACTATCTCCGCGCGAAGTCGCCCTCGCTCCTGGCGCTTTGCCGGGCCGTCGAGCGTGACATCGCTCATCCCGTGAATCTCAATTGCTACATGACCCCTCGCTCGGCCCAAGGGTTGGAAGCTCATACCGACCCGCATGAAGTGCTGGTCCTGCAGATCGAAGGCAAGAAATTCTGGAAGGTGTACGAGCGTCAAACGGTCAACCCCTTCGCCGACCAGCGACACTCGCCCCAGCCGGAGGCCAGGCCTGTCATGGAAGTCGAACTCGGTCCCGGCGACGTGCTTTATCTTCCGTCAGGCTATCCGCACGAATGCCTGACGTCCCGGCGCTCGTCGTCGGTGCATTTGACGCTGGGCATCACCTGCTTCCGCTGGCTCGACCTGCTCACGGAAGTTTTGAGAGTCAGTGCCGCAACCGCGGCGGCCCTTAGAGCTCCTTTGCCCCTAGGCGTCCTCGGTACCTTGAGCGTTCCCGCTTCGGCGGTGGAGCACGCCGAAACTCTATTCAAAGACGCCCTGCGAAACGCCGACGTCCAAGGCGCTTTACAGGCCATGGGCCAGCAGTTTCGCGGTCGGCGTCGCTTGATGCCTTTCGAGCTGCCGAATCCGACCTCGCAGTTCCGCCAAATCGACCGCGTCGACAACCTAAAGCTGGCGTCGCGCGTGACGAACCTCTACCCGGATCAGGCCATTCTCGCCCCGGCTGGCGACGGCTCATATCGTCTTTCCTTTCCCGGCTCCTCGTGCCTCGTGTCGAAGGAGCTCGGGCCCGCCGTCGAGTACATGCTGAAGCATGATCAATTCCAAATGCGCGACTTGCCCCTGGATGGCGGAGAAGACGCCAATTTCGTGCTGGTCGGACGCCTGCTGACTCTCGGATTTCTACAGGCGGACATCTGAAGGTTGCCATGACATCTCGCCCGAACATTGGACTGGTCAGCACGGTTCGCCGCAAAGACGACGACACGGCGAATTTCTTGAGATACCACTTGGCGTTGGGAATCGACCGGATCTACCTGTTCGTGAGCCGCCCCGACGAGTCGTCGTCGACTTTCCCGTCCGACCCCCGGGTGGTCGTCATCCCTACGGATCAGCGCCTTCGGGAGAGTTGGCGGCAAGTACCGCGTTACCGGGAGTTCGAGCCCTTCGTGGAAACGGAGACCATGGCCCGGCAGTATTTGAACCTGGAGATCGGCATAGCGATGGCGCGGCAAGACCGGATGGACTGGCTGGCCCATTTGGACGCCGACGAACTGCTGTATGCGGGCGGCTACGGCCTTCACGAGACGTGCACGCGGGCGCCGCTCGAAGTCGGAGAAATCCGTCTACCGAACCACGAAGTCGCTCC
>JAYVBB010000248.1:0-2463 GCA_043750715.1 Pseudomonadota bacterium
TAAGCGAGCGTCTTGTCGTGAATGTCCGGGATCCGGGTCGCCCCGAACTCGCAGTACTGGTTGTCGCAGAAGTACCCGCGGTTGGTCCAAACGCGGCCGCTGATCCGGTTGGTCTTCTCGAGCACCGTCACGGAGAAGCCCTGGGCCTGGAGCTTGTAGGCAGCCGTCAGGCCGGCGATGCCGCCGCCGAGGACGATCACCCGCTTGCCTCGTCCAAGTGCCGGATCGGCTTCCCCGGCTAGAACGCCGCTGCTCCCGCCGTCCCGGATCTTACAGCCAGCCAGCAGTGCGAAAGCCAACCCTTGCAGCGCGACCTCGCGGCGCGACAGCTTCATGGAGATCTCCGGGAAGTGTTTGGGAGATTATAGCCCAAAAAGCGATCGGGGCCCTGGTCGTCGACCAGGGCCCCCAGCGAGATGAGGTCAGTATCAGGGTAGTTCAGGCCGCGGCGGCGTCGTCGGACTGGCGGGCCGATTCCATGTAAGTCTGGAATTTCCGCACGGCTTCGTCGTCAAAGTCGTCAGCAAGGAGCAGGATGATTTCCGTGTTGCGGCGATTGGTGCCGCGCTTCTTCATCTTCAGCAGCAGCTCAGCGACTCCACCGTTGGGGCGAAACAGGATCATGTCCGGATTGATCTTCGCCGTCTCGTCCATCAGCTCCTGGCTGGTTTCCACGTCCACAGCTTTAACAGTGACTTTGAGCTGAGCTTCCAGCACCTGCTTCGTCGTGAAGTATTTGGCGAAGTTGTCTTCGATGATCAAGACCTTGGTTTTCATGTTCCCCCCAGTCCGTTTCGAGGCTGCGTGTGGCCTCCCAGATATCATTGCAGGTGGCGTGCCACACTGATTTCATTGGGTAATTTTTAAATCTTTGACGTTTTTACCGTGTCCCATGCTATAGCGATCGCCCCCAGCGGCTCATGTGTGACCCGAAAGACATAGGAAAAACCCTAGTGGCTGACGATACCTCGTTGAATTTCAAGCATAAAGTCAGGATCATCGGCGGCGGCCTGGCCGGCACCGAAGCAGCCTGGCAGGCCCTAAGTGCTGGATACGAGGTCGTTCTCCACGAGATGCGGCCCGTGATGATGACGGCAGCCCACAAAACGGGGAACCTCGCCGAGCTCGTCTGCTCCAACTCCTTGAAGTCGCTCTCGCAGGAGTCGGCCCCGGGCCGCCTCAAAGCCGAGATGACCGCCATGGGGTCGCTGGTTACCCGGGCTGCCGCGGAAGCCAAAGTTCCCGCAGGTCAGGCTCTGGCCGTCGACCGGGAAATCTTTTCCGCCGCCATCGAGCGCGAGCTTGCCGCCCATCCGGGGTTTCGCCGCGTGGGCGGCGAGGTGACCGAGATCCCGTCGTCGGAGCACCTGGCAGCCAACAACGAGTGCCTGATCATCGCGACGGGCCCTTTGACGTCGGAAGCCCTGGCTGCCGGCCTCGAGAAGCTCGGCAACCAGAACCGCCGTCTTTACTTCTACGACGCCATCGCGCCGATTCTTTCGGCCGAGTCTATTGATATGAACCACGCCTTCAAAGCCAGCCGCTACGACAAGGGCGAGTCCGGCGAAGAAGGCGATTACCTGAACCTTCCCCTGACGAAGGACGAGTATGAAGCCTTCATCGACGCGGTGATCAAGGCCGAATACATGCCGCTGCACGCTTTCGAGTCGACGAAGTACTTCGAAGCGTGCCTGCCGATCGAAGTCATGGTCGAACGCGGCAGAGAGACGCTCCGCTTCGGGCCGATGAAACCGGTCGGCCTGACTGACCCGCGCACGGGTCATCGCCCCTGGGCCAACCTCCAGCTCCGCCTAGAAAACGTGGAAGGCACCATGTACAGCATGGTCGGCTTCCAAACGAAGATGAAGTGGCCCGAGCAAAAGCGCGTCTTCTCGATGATCCCGGCTCTCAAGGACGTCGAGTTCTTCCGCTACGGCTCCGTGCACCGGAACACGTACCTGAAAAGCCCCGACGTCCTGAGCCCCGATTTGTCGTTCAAGTCGTCGCCGCGCGTCTTCCTGGCGGGTCAGGTGACGGGAGTCGAGGGCTATACGGAATCCGCCGCGATCGGTCTTTTGGCCGGACGAGCCGCGGTTGCGCGGCTAAAGGGCGAGACGTTCACGATGCCGCCCAAAGACACCGTCATCGGCGCGCTCGTCAACTACGTGACGTTCGGTGGTCTCGGCGATTTCGCGCCGATGAACGCCAACCTCGGGCTCCTGCCCGCCATCGACCGCCAGCGCGGCGAAAGCAAAGCCGAGAAAAAAGCCCGGCAATGCCAGCGCGCGAAAGAGCGCTTCGAACAGTACCAAGGGTCCGCTAGCTCTCCGCACTGATCGAGACTCAGAACTTCGCCGCCGCGGCCACGGAGGAAGCGGACCGCATGTCCCTTCACTGTCCGGGATACTCGCCCAGCTCTTTGGCAAAGCGCGTCGCGGTGAACCGGACGTAGCCTTCGGAGAT
>JAYVBB010000249.1:0-4432 GCA_043750715.1 Pseudomonadota bacterium
CTGGCCTCCGGAATACCAGAGCGATTTGCTGTCGGCCGCTTGCTTCAAGCCGACGTATTCGAGCTTCTCGTAGGTGGCTTTGCCGAGGTTGGCGTCCGGCTCTTCGGTGTCGTCGAGGCCTTCGATCTTCGTGCTTTGCTTTTTCTGCACCGAGCGATCGATGCTGACGCAGCCGTCTTCCCAGATGAACTCGGCGCCGGTTAGGACGGCCTTACAGGGGTTGCCAGCGGCCGTACGCGTGGCGGAGACGCTTTCGGACTCGTCTTGCACGACGTAGACGTATTTCTTGCCGTCGATTTCGACGTCTTTAATTTTGCCGGAGATGGAGCTCGAACCGGAGTTTTCGGAGAGAGTAGTGACGGACGTGGCCTTGGTGCATTCTTCGACGGTAGTGATGTCGCCGATCGACTTGCCGTCATATGCCGAGAGATCGGCGCCTTCGCATTTTACGTAGCTCACAAACTTGCTCTTCGATGATGCGGAGAACTCGCTGAAGTCAGCCGTTTTGAAGGCGTCCTGGGTTTTGTAGTTTTCCGCGAAGCAGGCGCCAAAGTCGATTTCACCCTCGACGATGAGGGTCGACCCTTTGGAGGCGACTTTGAGGGAATCGAAGGCAGCCTTGCAGATGGCCGAATCCGTCGGCGAGTCGGGCTCGTAATGCGTGTAGTTGCCTTCTCCGCCCTTCTCCATGTCGGCCTTCATCGCGGCGGCGTCTTTCGCGATGAGCGTGCCGGGGGCTAACTGGGCTTCCGTGACGATCGACGCCGGAACCGGCAGGCCGTCGTCCTTGTCGTCCTCGTCTTTAGATCCGCAGGCGGCGAAAAGGGAGATCATAGGAACCAGAACTAGAGCGGCGAGTGGTTTCGAGGCGAGCATTGCTTCTCCATGAATGCTGTAAGGTTAAGACAAGCGCTGAGGTTGGCGCGCGAGTGACCTTGCAACTCCAGTGCCGACGGCAGAGCCACCTGAAATCCTATCAAACCGGTGGCAGGCCGACGCAGAAAAAAAAGTGTGTCTTGCAAGGCACAGGTATGTCGGTGCCACTTAGCGAAAATTCGTGGCTATTCATGAGAGCAACTCAAAGCCGGTACGCCGCCAGCAGCTGCTCGACCTTCCCGGCCTTCACGAGCGAATCAAAAGCGTCTCTCCACTTTTTCGCTTCAGCTTCCGGAAAATTCTTCGTCGCGCCCAGATGCAGGTCGTTCACCTGCATCTTGACCCCGACCTCGAGCTCCTTCGGGTCGTATCCCAGCCGCCGATAAACGAACGGCGCCACCATCGTCGCCACGAACCACGCATCCAGACGCCCAATATGCAGCATCTTCGCGTTCGTCTCTTCGTCAGTCGATGCCGTAACGTTTTCAAAAACGTTCAGCTTCAGCTCGACTTCCAGCGGTGAGCCGAGCAACACACCCACGGACCACTTACGCGCCACTTTAGGATCATCCAACTTCGGCTTGGCGCCCATTTTCGTCACCAGCGCCGTGTCGTCCTTCAACAACGGCACGACCCAGCCAAACCGCTTCTCCCTCTCAGGCGAACGATTGAGCGGCAACACCAGCGCCGGCGCGTGCAGCGCATCTTCAACGGTCTTCACCGCCCGCTTCCACGGCAAAAAATTGATCTTCCCGGAATGGCCGACGACCCTAGCCATCTCCTGGAAAAGCTCGACGGCAATCCCCTTCGGCTTGCCGTCCTCCAGATACGAGTACGGAGGAATGACACCCGAATACACCGCCACCTCTTCCGCGCGCACGTTCGTCCCCGCAAGCCCAACGAGCCCGGCAAGCACCATGAAAAATACGCGGAGGTTCATGCCCCAATCCTAACGCCTGAGCCTCGCGAAGGGCAAGGCTACGCCGAACGCGACCACGATCGAACCCCCGATCACCGCCACCACATCGGGGAGCTTCCCGAAAAAGACCACGCTGAAAGCCAGGGCGATCACCGGCTGAAGGTAGCTCACGGCACTGTTCAGCGCCGCGGGCGCCAGCTGATACGCCTTGGTCAGACAGAACTGCCCGATCGACCCGGAAATCCCGACCAGCACGAGCAGCGCATAAGAGCTCTCCTTCACGGGCCAAGTCGCGCCGATCGTGGCAAACAGCACCAAGTGCACGAACAGCGCGATGAAGCAGAGGTAAAAAATCACCGAGTTGGGCGAGTTGCTGCGTCCGGCGCGGGCGATCATCAGATACGCCAGCGCCGCGAGGAACCCCGAACCGATCGCCATCGCCCGCCCCCAGGGCGCCGCGTCGACCAGCCGCGGCTCGAAAAGCAGGTAAAGACCGACGATCGAGCCCGCGATCGCGATCCAGGCGCGCGCAGGATTTTTCTGCTTCAGGACGACGGGAGCCAGCAGTGCCACGAACACCCCGTTGCTCGCGCAAAGAAACTGGGCGTCGCCGACTCCGATCGCCTTGATCGCGGCGAATGACAGCACCAGGGCGAACGATCCGAACGCTCCGCGCCACCAGAGCGACGGCCGCCTGTCGCCGAGCAGGTCCCGGAGGTCCTTCCGCCAGGCGGCGTAGGCGAAAAGGAGCAGGAGATTCACCACCACCCGGGCGAAGCTCGAGACCAGGCTCGACGCCGCCGGCTCGGCCAGCTGCACGGCGTAGACGAGAGACGCCATCCCCGCGAAGCACACGCACGAGGAGACCATGTAGAGGAGTCCAGCCCGCATCCTCCCGTTCTAGCGCGAAATCCCAATAAAAGGCAGAGAAAAAGGCGGGTTGGCCGTGGACTTCGCACCTTGCCCCCGGTGTTTCAACCCTGCTATATAGGAGCCTTCCTGATCGCTGGGGGGACTTCCGTGAGACTCAGGCTCGAGCCTTTCGAGCATTTAATGTACGCCGACGACCGTCCCGAGCAGCCGATGACCTTCTGGCTGCGCGCGACGGCGACCGGCACGGTCGAGAAGTCCCGCCTGGAGTCGGCTCTACACAAAGCGCTCGGCCGCCAGCCTCTGCTTTCGGCGCGCATCAACGGCGACCCGAACGACAGGACCGACCAACTGGCATGGGAGCTCGGCGGCGCGACGTTGCCGTTCGTCCACTTCGGTCACGAAGGCGAGCCTTTCCCCTTTCCGGGCGACCAGGTCGGTATCGACCTCCGGCGCGAGCAGGCTCTCCGGGTGTTCGTCCGTCAGCACGCCAAACATGTGGTGCTGTCTTGCCAGTTTCATCACGCCGCCGTCGACGCGATCGCCGCGGCGCGATTCCTCGACGACGTCCTGTCCCTTTACGACGACCCGGCGACGCTCGACACGCACCTGACGCCGCTGCACTCCGAGCAGATCGTCACGCGCGGCAGCTTTCAGCTGACGCCAGCCGACCGCCGCCGCCGCGCGCTGAAGGACCTGGCCCGGGCCTTCCTCTTTTTCCGCAAGTTCCCGAAAGAGCTGGTGACGCGCCGCGGAGCGAAGGCGTTCGACGACGAATGCTATCCGGCCGCGGTGACGCGGCTGGTGCCGCCGAACGAGCTCGTGGCATTGAAGAACGGCGCGGGCAAAGCCCGCGCGACGCTCAACGACGTCATGCTGCGCGACCTCTTCCTCACGGTCGACGACTGGAACCGCGCGCACGGGAAGCGTGAGCTGGTGCGGCTCGCGATGGCGATCAACATGCGCCGCGGGACCGACGAACAGATTCCGGCGGCGAACGTCGTCAGCATGTGCTTCCTCGACCGCGCTCCGTCCGAGCTCGAAGATTCGACGCGCCTTCTCCGCGGCATCGTCCGCGAGACTTCGCACATCAAAAAAAACTTCATGGGCCATGCCCTGATCATGGTGGCGGGACTCGTCGGCCGGTTCAAAGGCGGCATGCGAGCGCTGATGACGCCGCGGTTGGCCTGGAGGTGCTCGGCCACGGCGGTGCTGAGCAATCTCGGCGAGCCGCTCCAAGGCTCACGCCTGCAGCGCAACGCGCGCGGGGAAATCCTTGCGGGCGGCCTGACGCTGACTCAGGTCGAGCTGCTTTCGCCGGTACGCCCCGGTACGGCGCTGGCCGTCGGCGTCGTCACTTATGCCGGGTGCACGAGCCTCACGTTTCACTACGACCACACGCGGATCGACGCCGCGGAAGCGGAAGCCCTCGCGGGCAGTTTCCACGGCCGGCTCAAGACGTCGATGATCGCCCCCGAACCGGGCGACTCGCTGCTCGAGCGCCTGGTGCAGGAGCACACCGCCTACCGGAAGGGCGCGACCGCATTTTATGGCCTGCCGATCGGCAAGCGCGTCCGACCCGACGCGCAAGCCGTCGAAGCGGCCGGGGACCACCGTTCGCTATGACCCTCGAAGCCTTTATGAACCAGGGTTGGAGCGACCACGCGACCGACGCGGCCAAAGTGTGGCAGCGACTCCCCGAAGCCCTGCCTTTGATTTCCCGCGAAGACGACGTCGGCCCGCTCGCCCATTTGGCGCAGCATGTCG
>JAYVBB010000250.1:0-8382 GCA_043750715.1 Pseudomonadota bacterium
CAAAAAGCCCGGATAGCGTACAAGCCACGCTATCCTTCAGCACTGTCCGACATCTCGGCCCTCGGACTGAGACTCGCCGAAACCAAAATCTGGTCGGCGGACGCCGAGGGCCGGGTCGAGCTGAAGAAGCTCTTCCCGCACACCATCGGCCAGCAGCTGATCCACCTCGACGACGACGGTCAGAAATCGATCAAATCGGACGGCAAGCCGATGACGGCGGCGGTCGTCTTGTCGGGAGGCCAGGCGCCCGGCGGTCACAACGTCATCTGGGGCATCGTCGAGGGCCTGAAGTCCATGCACCCGGCATCCAAGGTCATCGGGTTTCGCGGCGGCCCGTCGGGGATCCTGAACGACTTCGCGACCGACCTCACGCCCGAAGTCTGCGGCCACTACCACAACACCGGCGGCTTCGACATCCTTGGTTCCGGACGCACCAAAATCGAGACGCCGGAGCAGTTCGCCAAGTGCCGGGAAGTGCTCGAGCGCCACCAGGTCGACGCGCTCGTCATCATCGGCGGCGACGACTCCAACACCAACGCGGCGCTGCTGGCCGAGTACTTCGTCCACGTCAAGTCACCCGTCCGGGTCCTGGGCGTCCCGAAGACCATCGACGGCGACCTGAAAAATCCGTACGTCGAGACGTCGTTCGGCTTCGACACCGCGGTGCGTCTCTATGCGGAGCTGATCTCGAACATCAGCCGCGACGCGCTCAGCGCGCGCAAGTACTACCACTTCATCCGTCTGATGGGCCGCTCCGCGAGTCACATCACGCTGGAATCGGCGCTGCAGACGCAGCCGAACCTGGCGCTGATTTCGGAGGAGATCGCGCTCCACAAGATGACGCTGCGCGACGTCGTGGAAAAGATCGGGGCCTGCGTCAAGGACCGCGCCAAGGTCGGCAAGAACTACGGCGTCGTCCTCGTGCCGGAAGGCCTGATCGAGTTCGTCCCGGAAGTCAAAGGGCTCATCTCGGAGCTGAACCAGATCCTCGCCGAGCACAAAGACTACTTCGCCGAGCTCTCGGGCTTCACCGAACAGAGCGAGTACGTCCACCGCAAACTCTCCAAGGACGGGGCTTACGTCTTCGGGACGATGCCGATCGACATCCAGCGCCAGCTCCTGATGGACCGGGACCCCCATGGCAACGTCCAGGTCTCCCGGATCGAGACGGAAAAGCTCCTGATCGAGATGCTGGAAAGCCACTTAGGCGAAGAAAAGGCGGAAGGCCGTTACGTCGGCAAGTTCGCCCACCAACGCCACTTCCTGGGCTACGAAGGCCGCTGCGCCGCGCCGACCAACTTCGACGCGGACTACGCTTACTCGCTCGGCCGCACCGTCGTGGCGCTCGTCGCCGCCCGGGTCTCGGGCTACATGGCGGTGGTCACCCACCTGGCCGCCCCCAAGGCGGAGTGGCAGGCCCTCGGCGTGCCCCTGGTTTCGATGATGCACATCGAGACGCGCAAGGGCAAAGCCACGCCCGTGATCATGAAGTCGCTCGTGGACCTGAAAGGCCGTGCCTTCAGCCACTTCGAGCTGGTGCGCGACTCCTGGGCGAAGGACGACCTCTACCGGTTCGCCGGCCCGATTCAGTACTTCGGTCCGGCCGAGTTGACGGACAAGGTCCCCGTCAGCCTGGCACTGGAAAGAGGCACCGAGCGCGACGCCGATTGGTAATGCTTGGAAAGGCGGGGCCTGACGGTTAAGATCAGGCCCAGCACACCCGGGAGAAGGTAAAATCGTGGAAGGTAGCCAGGGACAAGGTCCAGGCGGCAATGGCGGTGGCGGCCCGGAACAGGGCGGCGGCGGTAAACGCCGGCGGCGGCGCCGTCGTGGTGGTGGCGGAGGCGGTGGACCTCAGCAGCCCCGCGAAGGCGGCGGCGAAGGCGGCGGCGAGGGCAGCGGCGAAGGCAGCGGCCAACCCCCGCAGCAGGCGCACGCCCCGCAGCAGGCGCGCCCCCCGCAGCAACCTCGGGGCGATCGTCCAGAGCGTCAACCCCGCGACCCGAATCAACAGCAGCAACGCGGCGGCCCTCCAGCCGGTGGCGGCGGTGGCCGCAATAAAGAACGCGGCGGCCGAGGCAACAGAGACCGAGGCGGTGGCGGCGGTGGTGGTGGTGGCGGTGGTGTCGGTGGCAGGGACCGGGGTGGCCGGGAACGCAAGGACCGGGACGAGGACCGTGGTCCGCCGATCGACCCACGTCTGAAAAACTTCGAAAAGCTCGTCCCCAAAAACGAGCCCGCCTACAAGCACGTCAAGCATCGCTACGGACTCGCCGTGTTCGACAAACTCGACCAGGCGAAGGCCGATCTCGAAGCGCTCCGGGAAAAAGCCCGCGAAGTCGATCAACTCAACATCGTGATCCGTGCCGAAGGCGGCATGGACGACCCGGACTTGATCGGCATCGGCAACGTCAAAGTCTTCGCCGGGACCGCCTGGGCCCTCATTCATGATCGCCGCAAAGAGGAAGGTTGGTATGACGAACCTCGCTAAAGGCTCGCTCCTGGGTCTGCTCGTGTCGACGGGCGCCCTCGCGACCCCCGTACCAAAAGCCCTGGTGCTCGACCTCGAGCGGCAGGACCTCGAAATGCTAGGCAAAGGCCTCGAAGACGTCTTCGCCCACACGCCCGTCAAGGGCCGCTACGACCAGACGCTCCAGAACGACTACTGGTGGGGCACGGTCCGAGTCGAAGGCATCTCCTACCAATTCAACCTCGCCAACATTCGGCTGACGACGGCAGAGGGCCACGTGCGCGTCGACCTCGACGTCGCCAATCTCGTGACCAACGTCGAACGCATCTCGTTCAACGAGTCGGGCAGCATGTATTGCCGCGACATCGCCCTCGACACTCTGGGCGTCGACGTTCCCGTCGGCACCGATCTCGTTCCCTGGATCGACGGAGAGCACGCGTTCCACGTCGCCGCGGCCAACACCGACGTCGCGCTGACCGCTGATAATTTCGCCGTCGGTCGTCCCGCGGAATGCCACACGATCTGGGGCTTCAACTGGTTCGTCCGCCGCGTCATTCCCTGGACGTCGGGCCTGATGCGCGACCGCGTCAAGGAAGGCATCCAGCAGGCGATCGCCCAGCAAGCGGAAAAAATCAGCGCCGACTATGGCAAGCTCCTCGAAGTGCGCGTCACCCTTCCCGTCGACGCCAAGCCGATTCCGGCCTTCTACGCCAACCTCGGCGTCTGGCCGGATTCTTTCGATCTGACGCCGGACCATCTGAAGTTTTTCGTCGGCGCCGACGTCGAATTCGACCCGGATCCGCGCTACGGCTCGGAGGAAACCGAGTCGCTGCTGATCCCGGACCTGCTCGAGGCAGGGGGCCGCCTCCCCTCTTACGTCGGCGTGGCGCGCGGGCTCATCGAGCACGTCATCCGCGAAGCCAACGACAAAGGCCTCTTCCAGTTCGACATCGGCCGGGACGACGCGCCCGACATGGATGATCTCCTGAGTGCCGGCGTCGTCGCGTTGATGATTCCCGACGCCACGCTGCGCTTCGACCCCGAGACTCCGGTCGAGCTCAACTTCGGCGGCGCCACCTCCATCGACGTCGTCGTCGACCCGCAGGGCGGACCCGGCGGCATCCCGATCATCGACTTCTGCCTGCACGGCTTCCGCCTCGGTCTGTCGATCGGCGGTGCCCCGTACTACAGCATGAACCTCGACGCGCGCATCTCCGTGGCGCTGGGCTTCGACCGTCAGACGCGCCAGCTGAAACTGATCTTCCAGCACTTGGACGTGAAATACCACAGCGGTGCCTTCGCGGCGGGCCTGTCGCCGGCTCCGACCGACCTGACGTTCAACGTCGACTTCCTGGAATTCTTCGTGAAGCAGCTGAACGACAAGATGGCCGAGAACGGCCAGGACTTGCTCTCGCTCGGCCTGCCCCAGTTCCGGCTGGGCACCCGCGAAGTCGATTTCCTGGGCGCTGGATTCCGGGATGATTACGTGACGCTGGATGCCAACGTCCGGTAGGATTTATTTACCGCGGAGTGCGCTGAGTACGCGGAGGCATTGTAAAAAAGCCTCCGCGTACTCCGCGCGCTCCGCGGTGAAAAGCGTTCACTCTTCCGGCGGCAGGTAGCTCGGCTCTTCCACTTGCTGGTCGTCGAAATTGTCGTAGTTCACCACGAAACCACTTTCGTCGTCCTCGACGTCGGCGGACACGGGCTCTTCGCCCGCCTGATTCATGCGGTACATGCGGTCGGCACGGTAGAGGTCGAAGCGGGACCGGCCTTCTTCCCGGAGCGTGCCGAAGCGTTTGAGGGGCATCATCCCGGTCTGGCCTTCGATCCGGTCCGGCTCGTTTTCGGAAGCCGGTCCGAGGATCTCGACCGGGCTCTCGCTCAAGCCGCGGTAGTAGTTGTCGAGGAAACGGTTGGTCGGCGACAGGCCCGGATCTTCCTCGGCCGCGGTCGTGCTCGACTCGGCGAAGGCGAGGGTCACGACGTGCTTGCCGTCGGTCAGCGTTACCGACCGGTTTTTGGCGGCCGCCACCGTGTAGCCGAACTCGGTCGGGACGGTGTCGCCGATCGCCAGAGTGAACGTCCTCTTGGTGACGTTGTTGCGCAGGACGACGATGCCCTTTTGCTCGTCTTCCGAGATGACGCCGACGACGGACCATTTGTCCTGGATCTTGATTCCACCCTCGTCGACCGCGAGCGCGGGACGCGCTCCATAGCCGAGCCAGGCCGAAAGAATCATCACCAAGGATAGGAATGCGCGCATGTTCCACCTCAAAACCATTTGAGGAGGATTCGGCATTCCGGGCACTTGGGTTAATCGGGCAGCTTTTGCCTAGGGAGAATCACTCGGGAATCTCAAAATCCCGCGAGTTTCTTCAAAGCGTGCTTGTCCTCGAAGTTGACTTCCATGGCGCCAAACGGCGTCTCGAAGTCCGCCGTCGCGTTCATGATCGCGAAGACTTCTTCGGTTTTGGTCAACAGGTCCTGGGCGAGCTTGAGCGCGTTGGTCGAGTCGACGGACAAGGGCAACTTGATCAGCGCGTGGCTCGTCGCGGGAATCGAGATGCGTTCGTCGAAGGTCCCGGAAGCGATCTGCAGGTCGCCGGCGACCATCTTGTATCTGAGCCGCGAGAAGTTCAGCTCGAAGTCGTTGGGGTTGTCGACGCGCAGCGTCACGAGCAGCTCCATCGAGAGCAGGCTCGCCTTCTGCACGTCGATGGCGCTGAGCTGGACCTTCGGCTTCTGCGCCCCGAGGCCGATCGATTCGCGCAGAAAGGCGCAGCCCGCGACGAAGGACGTCACGAGCAGTAAGGCGCCGGCATGTCTCAGCAAAGAGCGGGAAGACATGCCTCTATAGTAGCTCCAGGAGCCTTTCTTTGCCAATTTCCTTCAAGAAACCGGGCAGGCGGGGACCCTGGTCGCGGCTGATCAAGCGCTGGTATACCGCCGAAAAGAAGGCTTTTCCTTCGAATCCCTGGCCGTGGATCACCCGGTCGTAGATCGCCTGGTTCAGGTCCTTCGGGTCGATCGCCTGCAAGTCGGTCGACTCGACCAACTGGCGGAGAGCGACGAGAGCGGCCTCCAGCTCGGCCGAGACTTTTTGGGCGACCTTGCTGTCGTTGAGCGCGTAGCGGAACTCTTCCGGCGCATACTTCTGCAGCCAGTTCCCGGCCCGGCGGGCCCGCGACTCGAACGACGCTTTGTCTTCGGCCGACCGGACCTCGGCGGTGTAGTAGCGCTCGAGCGTCCGCTCGACGTTGCCGTTGCAGATCTGCAGGCGGTTGCAGAGAATCCGAAACGGTGGCCTAAACGGCATCTTCGCGGCGACGACGCCGGAAGGGAGCGACAGCTCGTAGACGCGCCGGTTCATGATCCATTTGCTGTTGGTCGGATCCTCGGCCTCTTCGTAAGCCTGGACCTCGCAGCGGTCGAACTCGTCATGCAGCTTGATCACGTCCTCGTCGAAGGCGAACGAGAAATCCGTGTTCGGCTTTTGCCGCGCGAAGATCCACCGGATCATTTCGGGGCTGAAAATCTCGAGAACCTGGTCGAGGTTGACCACGCCGCCCTTCGACGACGACATCTTGCCCGGTCCGCCTTTGATCGACACGAAATCGTACTGGACGTAGATCGGCGGCTCGGCGCCGAAGATCTCTTTGCAGATCAGGATCGCCGTGTCGTGCGAGCCGCCGTCGGACGAATGGTCCTTGCCTCCCGGCTCGAAGTCGACCTGCTCGAAAGCCCAGCGCATCGGCCAGTCGGTGCGCCAGCTGAGCTTGAGATTTTTCGTCGTGCGGATGTCCGTAGTCGCCGCATGCCCGCAGCTCGCGCACTTATAGCTGTAAGTCCACTCGCCGTCGTAGCGCTCGTGGTCCATCTTGTCCTTGTCGCACTGCTCGCAGTAGATCGACGTCGGAAGCCACGTCTCTTCCAGCGGCTCGGACCGGTATTTGTCCAGAATGAGGCGAATCCGGTCCTTGTTTTCCAGGGCTTTTCGGATCGACTGGGCGTAGAGACCCGCCGAGTAACGCTGGTGCTGGTACAGGAATTCGGGCGCGATGCCGACCGGCGAAAGGCTCGCCTCGAACACCTTGATGTGGTGGTCTGAGTAGCTCTGGTCCTTGCCGAACGGATCCGGAACGCGGCTGATCGGCCGGCGCAGGTGTGTCTTCAGCATGTCTTGCTGCGGCAGATCGGGCGCGATCTTCCGGAACGTGTCGAAGTCGTCCCAGCTGTGAATCGTGCGCACGGTCTTGCCGAGGCGGCGCAGGGCCCGCGCGACGAAGTCGACCGTGATCTCTTCACGGAAGTTGCCGATGTGAACGACGCCCGACGGCGTGATGCCGGAGGCGCAAACGTAGCGGTCTTTGGCGCCACGTTGGGCGACGACACGGGTCGCCGCCTGATCCGCCCAGTGGGGCGAGTTCGGTAGCATGAGTGATCCTCTTTTGCCGTAACACAGAGCGCTTAGTTCTAGCGAAGTCAGGGACCTAGGCCAGAGGTAATATATAACACCTTACTTTTATTAGTAAACTTTTGGTTACCTAAACCCCTGCCCACTGTATGCCGACCCTATCTATAGAAGGTCCATCATATAAGGTATGGAACCATGACGAAATTCGTCTCATTGGTCCTGTTGGCATTGGTCGTCGTGACCAGTTCTTGTAGCGGCTGCCGCGGCAAGGGCAAGAGCGGCGGCAAGAACAACGCGTCCTTCGATCCTCCACCCGAAACGCCGGTGGTTGAACCGCCTGCGTCGCCAACGCCGCCCGCGACTCCCGCTCCGACGCCTGGGCCCGGCCCGGTGCCGAGCGAGGAAGACGTCGGCCAGGAAGTGCCGCCGATCAAGACCGACGAGGTGTCGGGCATCGACACGACCAACGGCGCTGCGCTCAAGCACTTGGTCTTCGAAACGACGCCCGCAGCCGAAGCCGGCCGCTACCTCTCCGAGTTCCTCGTCGTCGTTCGCGCGCGCGAGAAGTCGTGCGTGCGCCTGAAAGTGCGCCCGACCAGCGGCCTATCGACCGAAGTCTCCGATGCATCCATCGCCGGAGGCCTGCAGGATACCGAAGCATGCAAAGGTTTGAAGGACGCGGGCGAAGCCCCCGCTGCCGCCCCGGCGCCGACTGCCGGCCTCGTTGACCTGAAGGACTTCGGACCCGATTACATCACGAACGACGCCGTGCCGCGCCAAGGCTTTGCCCTGGCTTCGCAGACGGCCAGCCTCTGCTCGCCGCGCCTTTTCCGCATGGAAGCCGACGTCAATTCAAACGAAGGCCTGGAGCAGGTCTCGACCAAAACCGGCCGCCTGGTCTCCGTCGGCACCAAAGTCCGCATCTGGCTCGACGAGGAATTTTCCAACGTCTGCACCGGCGGTCTCGGCCTCGACACCCGCAACCCCACGGCCTTCGGGCCGCTCGACCAACGCCAGGCCGGTCAAGGCCCCGCGCACGGCTGGAAGGACAAACTCTGGAAGGCGCAGCTCGACACGCTCGCCGCCGAGATGGACAAGATCTACAAGGACATCACGGCGACCTACGGCCCGATCAGCGACGTCGACGGCTCGGGGTTCGTCGAAGTGTTCCTGTCGCCGGACGTGAACCGGAAGTACTTCGTCAAGTACCAGGCGGAGCGGCCCGACGATTTCCGCGCGCGCCTCATCTACAAGCCGCAGGATTTGGCCTATTTCAACTCCGAGAAGAACCCGACGAGCAACGAGGGTGAGATTCTCTACATGTGGACGCCGGATCCCGCGGGCATTTACAACCGCGTCCAGTACCCGACGTCGAGCTCGATGACCAGCAATTACGCCAAAGGCTACCTTTCCGCGCAGATGATGACCCTGATTTACGCGAACCAGAAGCTGCTCATCCAAAAGCAGGCCGAGATGGACAACCGCTGGCTCGTCG
>JAYVBB010000251.1:0-5568 GCA_043750715.1 Pseudomonadota bacterium
GTCGCCGCGAATTCGCCGAGCACGCCGACGCCGGCGTTGTTGACTAGCAGATCGTAGCGTTTGGCTTTGAGCGCCTGGGTGATCTTGTCCTGGCCCGCATCGGTCGCGAGGTCGGCGACGACGTAGTCGTGGCCCGTGCCGAGCTCCTTCACGAGCTCTTTGAGCTTTGCCTCGCTCCGCGCCACACCGGTGACGAAGTAGCCGTTTTGCGAGAGCTTTTTTGCCAGCTCATGCCCAATGCCTTCGCTCGCGCCGGTAACCATGGCCCATTTCGACATTGCTCGCTCCCTGCTTCCGTGTGGTGGAGCAGCAGTCTAACTCAACCCTGCCAGCGTTCGCAAAACAGGGGTGCTTGCGAACGTAAGTCGTCTGAAACTCTGCCGTTGGCCGCTCCCGCCCGGACGATTGCCGCGTTCTCTTGTGGGACCAGTTCGGTTCCACCGTCAAACACAGGAGTTCGCGATGAATGGATCCTTAACCCGTCGGTTTACCGGAGCGGCAGCGCTCACGACAGCCCTCCTGGCCCTGCCGGCCCAGGCAGGCGTCACACTACCCAATCGGGGAGGCACTTGCCCCGAGCCCGTCGACACCGAGACGGGAGAGCCTAACTGCTCGGCCGTGCTCGAGACGTCGGCCGGCCTGGTGCCGGTCAAATACGAAGTCCTGCGGGGCAAAGTGGTCGTCGAAGGCGACATGACCGTCCCGGCCGCCTCCGTCCGCACTGGCGGCGGCGTGTCGACCGAGGCGGTCGGCGTCGGCAGCGCGGTCCGGCGCTTTCAGATGGGGAACCTTTGGCCACGCGGCATCGTCTACTACCGGTATGACGCCTCGGTCGGCGCCGCCTTGAAGGCGACGATCCAGCAAGCGATCACGCACTACCACCAGCGAACTTCGCTGATCTTCGTCGAAGACACGGCGAACGTGCAAACTTCCTACGTTCGCTACATCTCGCCGGCCGGCTCGACGACTTGCAACTCCGACGTGGGCTATCCGGGGCCCGGAAAGATCGTCACGACGGAGCTCGGCGCCGGCTGCAACTCCTTCGACGTCGTCATCCACGAGACGGGGCACGCGATCGGGTTGAAGCACGAGCACACGCGGGCCGATCGCGACAACTTCATCAACATCGACTTCGCAAACCTGAAGCCCGGCAAGGCCGGCAACTTCACGAAGTGGGACGTGCGCGAAGGGATCCTCACGGACTACGACTTCGATTCGGTCATGCACTACAACTCGATGGTGAGCGACACGTCGTTCGTTTACGACACAACCAAGCCGGTATTCACCCGCAAAAACGGCTCCCTCATCGTCGCCCAGGACGGCCAGGGTCTGTCCGACGGCGACGTTCGCGGCATCGACGAAATGTACGGCAACGAGGTCGAGCCCGTCGCCCCGGCGGTGGCTTGGAGCAACGACCGCCTCGACGTGTTCGTTCGCGGCACCGACGGCGGCCTCTTTCACAAGGCGTGGACGGGATCCTACTGGTACCCGGGCAACACTTTCGAAGCGCTCGGCGGCTACATGCTCGGTTCGCCCGAAGTGGTTTCGTGGGGCAAAGACCGGCTCGACGTGTTCGTTCGCGGCGGCGACCGGGGCATCTATCACAAGGCGTGGGACGGCTCGGGCTGGTATCCCTCGGCGACCGGCTGGGAAAATCTCGGCGGCCGCGCCGCGAGTCACCCGTCGGTGGCTTCGTGGGGACCGAACCGCCTCGACCTCTTCGTCAAAGGAGACGATGGTCAGATCTTTCACAAAGCGTGGAACGGTTCTTCGTGGGGTGGTTATGAAGCTCTCGGCGGCTACTCGCTGGGCGCCGTGAAAGCCGTATCCTGGGGCCCGAACCGCCTCGACATTTTCACCGTAGGCCTGGATCGTGCGCTCTATCACAAAGCCTGGGACGGTCATAACTGGTACCCGTCGCAGACCGGCTGGGAAAATCTCGGCGGGATCGTTTACGGCCAACCGTCGGTCGTATCCTGGGGTGAAGGCCGTCTCGACATCTTCGTCAAAGGTCAAAATGGTGGCGTCTATCACAAGGCATGGGACAACGCCTGGTTCCCGTCGGTTGCCGGTTGGGAAGATCTCGGCGGCCGCATCATCGGCAGCCCGCAAGCGGTGAGCTGGGGCCCGAACCGCCTCGACATCGTGGTGCAAGGCACGGATGGACAGGTCTTTCAGAAAGCTTGGGCTGGCTCGAGCTGGCAGCCGTCTCTCGGCGGCTGGGCTCCTCTCGGGGGCGGCATCATCGGCTCACCCTCGATCGTTTCCTGGGGCCCGAACCGCCTCGACATCTTTGCCCGCGGCATGGACGACGGTCTCTATCACAAAGCTTGGGGCGGCTCGAGCTGGTACCCGTCCGCTACGGGCTGGGAAAACCACGGGGGGCGCATCGGCTGGTGAGGTGACGTCGACGTCAGGAAATTCAGGCCGGGCCGGGAGGACCCGGCCCTTTTTTTCAATCTGGCCAACCGCTCCCCGACCCGCTAACTTAGGTTTCGAGAACTCGTCCGGTCGAAGCAAAGGACCCCTGCATGAACGACAGTCGCAAAGCCCTCGTGGCGCTCTCCATTCTCTTCGCGCTCGTCGCCACGACGGCGATTTTCCTGCTCTGGTACGTTGGCAGCCACGAATATTCCAGTCCGCTCAGCATGATGCGCTAACAGACCTGCTGTTTTAGCCTCCGCTGATGCAGGCGAGCTTGAATTTTTCCCAGGCCTGAACGACCGTCGCATCCGAGTGGATCGTGTCGGTCGTACGGCCGCCGCCCCCTACGGCAGTCAAATAGTGACCGTCGTTCGTTTGGATGGCGAACCAGCCGCCGCCTAGCGAGTTCATGATGAACCGTTCCCAGGCGTTGACGACGGTCGCGTTGGAATGGATCACGTCGGCGATCAAGCCTCCGCCGTTGACGGCCGACAGAAAGTTGCCGGTCTTGGTGCGGATGCCGTAGTTCACCGGCGAACCGGTGCCCTGATCGAGAAGCACGAACTTCTCCCAGGCGCCGACGCGCGTGGCGTCGGTATGCAGAACGTCGAAGGTTCTTCCACCCCCGCCTACCGCGGTCAGATAGTGACCGTTGACGGTTTGGATCGTGCAGGTGCGCGGGGCATCCTCCGACACGGACGAGAGCGAGGCGGTTCCACAGCCGACGATCAGTGCGGCCAGGATCGTCGAGAGAGTGCAGGCGATTTTCATGAAGTTTCCTCCAGTCGGGAATTGGTTTTGGCTCACGACGCGTCGGCGTGCATTTAGCGGACCAAATGCGGCCCATCCTCGGCTTCCTACGGAGGAACTGCTAGTCTCGGGTCAAATCGATTGAGCAAGTTTTGGAGAAGCCCTTGCCGAAGAAAACAGGTCTAGTGCGGACGCCACCCTTCGCGATGGGCGAAAGACGGCAGACGCGGCGATGGATTCTTCGAACGACGCCCTGGAGCAGCATACCGACAACGTGGTCGAGTCCGGCCGCATGAGAAACGACGCCGAGGCTGCCGCCATGCGGGATCAGTCCGAAGCGCTCTCGCCACCCGGGAAGAGCTGGTCGCCGTCGTAAGCCTCGACCTCAAGATCCCATCCGCGTCGTCTCATTTTGCGTCACCCTCTCGCTGCCGCCGGGCGGCTCGCACTAGCCCAAACACTTTTTGATGATGCCGACGTTTTCGTCGAACGTCTGGGCTTCCAACGGTCCAAACGAGAACCGCATGAATTGGCCGTGCGGGCCCTGGTCGCCGCGGCGGTGCATGTCGCAGAGCGTGCCAGGAAGGATCGCTGCCTTGTGCTGGAAGAGCCGCTGGTTGAACTGCTCCGCCGTGAGACCGCCCGGCAGGCGGCCCCAATGGTAGAAGCCGCCGTCGCCGGTGAACAGCTCGACGTCCATGGCGGCGAAGGCCTTCTGATATTTTTGCCTTTGCTCGTTGTAGTACTTCACCACGGCGTTGCGGGCCTTGGTTACACGGTCGGTGTCGAGCAATTTGGTGACGTAGATTTGCGAGAGCCGGGAGATCCCGCCCATCCCGATCGACGAAAAGTTCCGGAAGAGTTCGATGTGCTTCTTCGAGGCGATGACCCAGCCCACCCGGGCGCCGGGCGCCTGCAGACCCTTGGTCGCCGCTCCGACCACGAAAAGATTGCTTTGGTCGATGTTCTTCACGTATTTCATCGCGCTGACCGGACCGTCGGCGTTGAAGAATTCGTAAGCCTCGTCGAACAGGGCGCCGTGGCCGTCTTCGCTGGCGAACTGGACTAGCTCTTTGAGTTTGTCTCCGCTCCAGGTCACGCCGGTCGGGTTGCACGGGTTGCTGCGCACGACGAAGGTCTTGCCCCCGGCCTTCTTCCGCGCGTCCTTGTAGTCCGCAAGCGTCGGGCGGAAGCGGTTTTCGACGTTGCTCGGAATGATCTGGTGCTTTCTTTCGAGGTTCTTCAGCTTGTCGTAGTAGGGCGTGTACTCGGTCTCTTCGATCAGGACGGAAACGTCCGGTTGCAGGAACATCAACGTGGCATAGATGCCGGGACGTCCCCCGGCGAAAAGGGCGACGTTGTCGGCTGTGATGTCGGCGCCGTAAAAATGGTTGTAGTAGTTGGCCAGCGCGTCGCGGAGGGGCTGGACTCCAGCGGCCGCGGGGTATTTCAGGTCCGCCGACGTGAACTCGACGCTGAGCGGGATCTCGGGACCGTCCGGCAGCCGGGTGGTCAGGGGGAACCCTTGAGCCCAGGGGTGGGTGCCCGGGTCTCCCATGTACTTACCGGTCGCGTCCTGGAATTTGAACAGCGTCTCGTAGACGCCCATGGGAGGGAAAGACCGGAGCATGCAAACCTCCTAGGTGGAAACCATCACTTGGCCATCGAGAAACCGGCCGGCAGCTGGAGCTGGTCCTTGGATAGGGCGGGTTTCTTCGTCTCGACTTTGATCGTCGTCTTTTTTCCGGTCGAATTCAAATCGGGAATGCCGCTACCGCCGACGTTCGCTTTGACGGCCGTGTCGCCTTCGAGCTCGAACCCGGCACCGGCTTTCGCGGCGGCGACGAAGGCGTCGAACGCCGCGGTCGTCGCGAAGAAGGATTTGGCCGAACCAAGCTGGGTCGCGAGCGCCTTTGGATTCCAGTCGGCGAACTTACCGACGCAGGAATTGCCGGTGATCGAGCCTTGGAGGGCGGGTTTGAAACCGCCGGGAAGCTTGATGCCCCCCAACTCGATCTCGGCGTTGACCTGCATGGCGAGCTTGTGCGGCAGACACGCCTCTCCCGCGACCTTCCTTGCCGCCCCGTCGGGAGCGAAGCTGAAGGAAGTCACGGTGACTTTCATGCCAGGTTTACCGAGGAACGCGTCGAGCTCCGAAAGAGGACCACCCTGGGTCGTGCGGCAGAGGTTCTGTTTTCCCCGCCGGCAGTTCAACGTCTGCTTGCCGTCGAACAGAATCAACGCGACCCACTCGCCGGTTTCCGTCTTGCCGGAAAAGCGTTCGACGCGAAAGCGCTCGCCGTCGAGGTAAGTCACGGTCGCCTGCTCGCGCGCCTCGCCTTTGCCTTCCTTTTGGGTCGTCACGGTCTGGTGGAGCACGGTCGTGGGGGGGGG
>JAYVBB010000252.1:0-8631 GCA_043750715.1 Pseudomonadota bacterium
CAGAAGCTGGTCAACCAGGGCATGATTCTCGGGGAAAACAACGAGAAGATGTCGAAGAGCCGCGGCAACGTCGTTAATCCGGACGACGTAGTGAAAGAATGGGGCGCCGACTCGCTTCGCCTCTACGAAATGTTCATGGGGCCGTTGACAGCCAGCAAGCCATGGCAAACGACCGGCATTTCCGGCGTGTACCGCTTTCTGAAACGCGTCATGCGCCTGATCCTGGACCAGGACGGCAACCTGTCGGCCAAGATCGACGGCAAGGCGAACAGCGACGCCTTCGAAAAAATCCTCCACAAGACCGTGAAGAAGGTGACGGAAGACACCGACACGCTGCAGTTCAACGTCGCCATCTCGGCGATGATGGAGATGGTCAACGCTGCTTACAAAGAACCGGAAATTACCCGCGTCGCCGCGGAAAAACTGGTGCTGATGGTCGCGCCCTACGCCCCGCACGTCGGCGAGGAGCTCTGGCAGAAACTCGGCCACGACAAGACGGTCGCTTACGAAACGTGGCCGACGTTCGACCCGGCGCTCTGCGTCGAGGACGAGGTGGTGATCTCCGTCCAGGTGAACGGCAAGCTCCGCGGCACGCTGACCGTACCGAAAACGGAAGCCAAGGACCGGATCATGAAGGAAGCGAAGGAGCTCGACTCCGTGAAGCGCCACCTCGAAGGCAAAGAAATCGCCAAAGAGATTTTCGTCCCCGGTAAAATCGTCAACTTCGTCGTGAAGTGAGCCCATGCTCTACCTCTTCTGCCGCTGGCTCCACTTCGTCGCCGTCATCAGCTGGATGGCCGGCGTCCTCTACCTTTACCGGATCCTGATCTACCAGGCCGAGCGGGGGGAGAGCGCCGAGAGCCGCGATCTTTTGAGCATGATGGGGCGGAAATTGTATCGAATCATCACGCGGCCCGCGATGGTCGTCGCTTTTTGCGCCGGGGCCGGCATGATCTCGCAGCGTCCGGACATCCTGCAAAGCGGCTGGTTTCACGTCAAATTCGTCTGCGTTTTGGGCATTGCGGGAATGAGCATTTATGCCGGCCGTCTCCTTGGTCGCTTCGAGCAAAGGACCGGGAATCTCCCCACCGGCAAGCAGCTTAGGATCTTCAACGAGGTGCCGACGCTGCTCATGATGATTTTGATCGCCATGGCGGTCTTCAAGCCCTTCTAAGCCCAAAATTCGGCTGATACTATAAATATATAGCCCCGCCCCACCGATCCATCCCTTAGTCCAATGTTCAAACTCACGCTCTTAAAGCTAAGACTCAATCCGCATCGTCTGCTGCTTGCAGCAGGCGTCGCCGTATTCACCCTTTTCGTTTTTTCCCTCGGCTGGTTGCAGGTGACGCGCGTCGCCAAACGCAAAGTCGAGACGACGGTCGCGAAAGTCTCCAAGAAGCTCGGCGTGCCGATCGAGATCGGGCGCTTCACCATCACTCCGCTCGGGGCGCACTTCGAAGACCTGCGGATTGGTCAGGAAGCGAACATCGTCATCAGCCGGATGACCGCGGAAGTCGGCCTGAACCCGTTCAGCTCCGGCTTCGGCGAGCTCGACAGCGTCACCGTCTACAAAGTCCGCATAAAGTCGGGCCTCTCGCGCTTCAAAGAGTCGATGACCAACCTCAAGGCCGCAGGGCTCATCGATTCCGACAAGAGCGCCACCGCGCAGAAGTCGATCGAGAAGCTCTTCGCGGCGCTGCCGACCAAGCGCCTGCAACTCAAGAGCGGCGCCGTCTCGATCCTGGACGATGACGGCAAGCCGTACCTGACCGTCCGCGGCGCCCAGCTCATCGTCGACAAGGCCCAGACCAAGGTGCTCTTCCGCGTCGAAAACGTAAAGACGCGTGACGGCCTCTCCGACAGCTACCTGCAGGGCCGCTTCGAGCTGAATCCCGAGACGGACGCATACCGCTTCTTCGTGCGCCGCAAAGCGGCGCTCAAGTCGTCGCGCAACGCCTGGGCCGTCTCCGGCCTGATCAAGAAAGATCTGAGCTCGGCCGACCTCGCGCTAGATTTCAAGTCGGTGCCCGCCGTCCTCACCGAAGTCACCGAGCGCTACCTCGGCAAGAGCCCGCGGCTCGGAATCAAAGGCACCGTCAGCGCCGTGCGCTCGGGCGACACCTGGAACTTCGAGACGAACATGACGTCGAACGGCACGCGCATCAGCATGCCGCTCCTCAGCCCCAAACCCGTGGGTCCGGTGCGTTTCAACGTCCAAGGCAAGGGCTTCTTCAAACCGGAAGAGCGGCTGTTCGCGCTCGAGTCCGCCGACATCTCCGTACCGCTCGCCAAGACCGGGCGCTACGGCCGCGCGCCGCTGCACTTCATCGCGCGCGGCGCGGGCCGCTTGCCGACTTCGCCGGAAGAGACCTTCGCCGTCGAAGGCCAGCTGCAAATGCTCGGCGCGTCGTGCCAGACCGTGCTCGACTCGGCGCCTCCGGGACTGCTTCCGTCGCTTGCCGGTTTCAAGCTGGACGGCCTCGCCGGCTTCGGCCTGACGTTCGCCTTCGACAGCCAAAAGCCCGAGGCGGTCGCCTTCGACATGCATGACGGCGTCTTCGGATGCCGCGTGCTCAAGGCGCCGTTCTCCTATTCGGCCGAGCACCTCTCCGGTCCGTTCTCGCTGGAGCGGGAAGTCGGCAAGGACGACGAACCGCTCGAAATCAACGTCAGCCCGCTTTCCCCGAACTTCGCGCCGCTGGCCAACGTCTCGAAGATGGCGAGCCAGGCATTCGTCACCTCCGAGGACGCTTCCTTCTTCCAGCACAACGGCATCGACGCCAACGCCCTGCAATACGCGCTCAAGCGCAACCTCTCCGAGAAGCGGGTCGCGGTCGGCGGCTCGACCATCACGATGCAGACCGTCAAGAACCTCTTCCTGACCCAGGAACGCACGCTCTCGAGAAAGCTTCAGGAGCTCTTCCTCGCCTGGCATCTGGACCGCGTGCTCTCGAAGGACCGGATCCTCGAGATTTACATGAACATCGCGGAGCTCGGCCCCGGAATCTACGGCGTCCAGCAGGCGTCGGAGCACTACTTCGGCAAGCGCGCCGCGGACCTCAGCCTGCTCGAGTCGGCCTACCTCGCCTCGCTCCTTCCCAGCCCCAAAACGCGCTACCGCTACTTCTGCGACGGCAAGCTGACGCCCAACTTTCAGGGCATGGTGCACGGCCTCCTGAAGCGCATGGTGAACCTCAACCGCGTGAACTACGACCGCTACCTGCAAGCGATGAGTGCGAGCATCCAGTTCAATGATTCCGAGCGCCAGAGCGCGCGCGAGTGCAGCCGACAGGCGTCCGTGCCTCCAGACGACGAGGATCCGTCATGAAGTCCGAGTCCAACGCCTTGGTTCGCATGTTCCAGTCCTACTGGTACCGGTGGTCGTTCGCCGGAATCCTGCTGCTCCCCGCGGTGATTTGCCAGACGATGACGCCGATCGTGCCGATTGCCATATGGGAATCGCTGAGCGAAGACATATACTCGGCGCTGTTACGCTACCAAAAACCGCATCACACCGACCCGTCGTCCCTGATGGTGATCGAGGTCGACCAAAAGACGATCGATACCTATGGCTGGCCGATCGACCGGAGCTACTACGCCAAGACGCTGGAACGCCTAGACGCCTCGGGCCACCCCTGGGTGCTCTCGATGCTGCACTTTCAGGCACTCGACAAGGCCGTGCAAAGCATTCAATCGAAAGAGCAGCGCTCGGCGCAAGACAGGCTGATGATCGACGCGATCAAGAAGTACGAGCGCTACGTGGGCACGGGACTACTGATCCAAAAGGGCTCCGAGCTCGACGCCGACGTGGAAGAAACGCTGCTACCCCGCGTCATGCTGTCGAATGGCGGCTCGGCGCCGCAGGAATTGCCTCGTCTGCCGCTCTATCTCGACGAAGATCCGCGCATCGTCGCGGAGCAAAAAGCCTTCAGCTTCGCCTCCCGCTTTGGTCTGGAGCCCGTCGTCCGCTGCAGCCAGCTGTTCCTCACAGACAAGAACGCGCCCGGCGAATACGTGCTGCCGTCCGCCCTCGTCTGGGCGGCCGCCTACGCAGGCGAAGCCCAGATCCGGACCTCGGTCGGGGCGAACTGGCCGCGCGAAGGCGAAAAGCTCCCCTACTCCTTCAAAAAGCGCCTGAACCTGACCCAGAAGGAATGCCTCCCCTCGCCTGGGATGCTGACGAAAGACTACCTCGCGCAACGGGAGGTCGAGCTCGTTTCGCTGTCGGACTTCCTCGGCCGGAACCAGCCGTGGGAACTCGCAGGCAAGCTCGTGCTGCTCGCTCCCTCTGAAGGCCGGCGCTTCCGCGGCCCGGGCGCGGCGACGGACGAAGACGACGGTATCGTCAGCGAGCCGCTGCTCGCCGCGCGCTTCCTCGACGGCCTGCTCGCGAACGACCTGCTCCGTCGCGAGGAAATGTCCGGAACCCCCCTGCTCGACTACCTCCCGCTCCTCGCCGCCCTCGGCCTTTGCCTCGGCTCGCTCTTCCTTTCGACCTCGGGCGTGATCGGTCTCAGCGCCGCCGTCCTCGGCGGCTTCCTCGCCTTCTCGGCGCTCAAGCTTTACGGCGGCGTTTACATCATTCCGATGCAGACCCTGACTTCGCTCGCCGCGACGACGATCCTGATGTCGATGCTGCACGCATATCTTCGCTATCACGGCATCCGGCAGGAAATCCGCTTTTCCGGGCGCCTCCGCACGGCCTTGTCGCAGTGCAACAACCTCGACGACCTCGAAACCCTCGCCTTCAGCGTCTGCAAACTCGAATGGCCGAACTCCACCCTCGAATTCACGGACTTCGACCGCGACCTGTACGAGGCGACCACCGACGCGAGCGCGGCTCTCGTCTTCCTCGACAAGTCCAAGCGCAAGAAGCCCGTCGAAAATTCGCAGTTCGGCGGCCGCCTCTCAACGGTGATGACCCGCGTCGACCGCCCGAACGGCTTCACGCGGATGCCATTCCGCGCCCGAGGCATGAACGTGCAGCTGGCCGCCGAATCGAAGCTCGGTCGTCTCGGCACGATCAAGATGGCGATCGCGTACAAGCCCCACGAGGAGGGCTTCGTCGCCAACCTCCTCGACGCGCTCCGCACCGAAGTGTCGCAGCACTGGCACCGGATCAAGATCCTCGCCGACCAGAAAATGCTAGACTACCGTTACCTCCGTGAGCAGACCCGCAATGACATCATGTCCCGGTTCCTGACCAAAGTGCTGGTGCAGCGCTTCACCGACGACCGGACGATGGAGCAGAACCTCGCTGCCGTGTTGACGCCGCGGCCGACCCGCGTCGCTTTGATGCAAGCCGACATCCGCGGCTATTCCAAGGTCGCGGCCAAGCTCAGCCCCGAGCAAATGGTCCGCCTTCTCCAGGCCTACTTCCGCAACACCGTCGACGCGGCTCAGTTGGTCGCGCAGGTGAAGCTCATCGGCGACTGCATCTTCCTCTTCATCGAGGAATCAGCCGCCCGTCCCGGCGTCTCGCCCGTCGACCTCGCCATCGAGCTCGCGAGTCTGCTCGTCTCCGAGACCGAGAAGCAGAACCTGCTCCGGGACGCCGAAGGCATGGAACGCATGAATTTCGGCATCGCGATCCACTACGGCGAGTGCGTCGTCGGTAACCTGTCGTCGGACTCGTGCATCGACTACACCGTCATCGGCCCCAACGTGAACCTGGTCGCCCGCATGGAAGAGCTGACGAAGGACCCCAAGATCAAGGACATCATCGGAGTCAATGCTTTGATCATGAGCCCGGAGGCCGAAGCCGCCTTGATCAAACACAAAGGCGTGAACTTCGTCGAGTTGCGCCTTGACCAGCTGGGGGCGCGTATTAGATCCTTCACCCAAGTCGTTCACGTCAGGGGCCTACCGGCGGCCCAGGTCATGCGCATCGTGCCGGACGACGTGCAGCCGGGGTTGAAACACAAGACCGCGTCATGAAGGCCATTCCGCTCAGCGATCAGCTGCACGCGTACATCGTCGACCACAGCCAAACCATCAACCCGGTCCTGCCGAAGCTCGCGGCGGAGACCCGGACGCTGCCCTCGGCCGGCATGCAAATCGCCCCGGATCAGGGCGCGTTCATGCACGTCATGGCCAAACTCGTCGGAGCGAAGAAGATCGTCGAGGTCGGCTGCTTCACCGGCTACAGCGCCATCTGCCTTGCGGCCGCGCTGCCCGACGGAGGCAAGCTCGTCACCCTCGACATCAATCCCGACACCACGGCGGTCGCCCAACGCTACTTCGCCGCCGCTGGGCTGCAAAGCAAAATCGAACTCCGCCTGGGTCCCGCGCTGGAGTCGCTCGCCGAGCTGGAAAAAGAGCACGGAGCGGGCTCGTTCGATCTGATGTTCATCGACGCGGACAAAGAAAATCAGGCGGCCTATTACGAATGGGGCCTGAAACTTCTGCGCCCGGGCGGCTTGATCCTCGCCGACAACGTACTTTGGGGCGGCGCTGTGATCGACGACAGCCGTCAGGACGCATCGACGAAGGCGATCCGCGCGTTCAACGACAAAGTGAAAGGCGACGAGAGAGTGGACCGGATGCTGCTGCACATCTCCGACGGGCTCTTCGTCATCCGGAAGAGATAGACTGCGGCCTAAATCGGCATCCGCTTTAGGTGAGTCACGGGACTCTGGGCCCCGAACTTACCCTTCTCGTCTTTTCCCACTTCCGACGCCGCGACTTTTACGTCGTGCGTGTAAAACACTAACCACTTCCCGGGTTCGGCTTTTCCGTAGAGATCGAGCTTCTCTTCGATCAGCAACTCGGGGAATCGGTCGTAGCCCATCGTGATGGGTGCGTGCACCCACGGCGTGCCCGGAATCAGATCACCCGCGAACACGACCGTCTTTTGGTCGCCGCGGAAAACGGTGTGCATTTGTCCCGGCGTGTGGCCGTGCGAGTACCGGAAGCTCAGTCTGCCGTCCTGGAGCCCCGGAACGCGCTCCCCGTCGACGATCGTGAGGCGGCCGGACGATTCCAGCTTCTCGACCAATCCGGGAATGAACGACGCGCGGTCGCGCAGGTGCGGCTTCTTCGCGCGCGCGAACGCTTCCTTACCGACCAGGTAGCGCGCCTTAGGAAAGAGCAGACGATCCTGACCAGCTTGGATGTCCTCATAGCGCGGCAGCAGACCACCGGCATGATCGAAGTGCAGATGCGAAAGGATGACGACGTCGATGTCGTTCTCCGTGAGCCCCAGCGTCTTCAAGCTGTCGAGCAGCACGTGCTCCTTCTCGGTGACGCCGAATCGCTCAGCGAGCTTGGGCTCGAAGAATACGCCGATCCCCGTCTCGCAGAGGATCCGCATCCCGTCGTGCTCGATCAGGAGCGCCCGGCAGGCAAGCCGGATGCGGCTTTGCGCGTCGACGGTGCCCCACTTTTCCCAAAGTGCGCGCGGGACATTCCCGAACATGGAGCCGCCGTCCAGCCATTGGCTGTTTCCTTCAACTCCCGAGATATGCGTATCACTCACCGCGAAACCTTTTCGTTCCGGCATAATTTCGCAAAAAAGCTCAGTGGCAGCAAGTGATTATTCTTTAGGCGATCCGGCAAAAACACTATGTCGGGCGGGAATTCCGGCAGACCAGTGTGGAGTTATCAACACATGCTGTGGATAACTCCATTGCGACCGGATTTGACTAAAAAAACAACTGCTCTTGCGTACTGGCCCGGAGGCCAAAAAACAGAAATCCTTAAAACTTCCGTGAAGATGGGAAAACAACCCCGTTAAGGCGAGATCGCGCTAGCCAAGCGAAACGTCGTTCTGTACCTTCTTTCGAAACGTCCCGCTCGGAAAAATTGATTAATGCTGACTCTGCGCTGTTTCGTCTTTTCTATGCTGCTGCTGTTCTCCGGAATGCTCGCTCCGACTTCCGCATACTCCTGGGGCGAACGTGGTCATGATCTCGTGACGCGTGTCGCGGCCCGCGTGCTCGTCGCCCGCGCCGCCAAAGATCCGAAGATCGCCCTTCCCTTCGTCGAGAAGGAGCACATGCTCGGTCACTTCTCGAACGTTCCCGACATCGTCTGGCGCAACGTCGCGGACAAGGAAACGGTCGAGCTCAATTCGCCGACCCACTACGTCGACCTCGAGGACCTCACCGCGAAGGTCTCCTACGAAACGATCCCCCAGGACGTAAAAGCCCTGGAAGCGCAGATGAAAGACCTCTGCGCGAAAGCATCGGCCAGCTACATCTGCCCGGAAGAATCCAAAGGCACGCCGACGATCAGCATGGTCGGCTCCAACCCTTTCCGCATTCGCCAGCTCTTCAACTTGATGGTGCAAGCCTTCGCGAAAGCGAAAGCCGCCCTCGACACGAAGAGCGAAAAGGATTTCAACGCGGCGGTCAACGACGCGCTCCTGAACGGCGGGATCATGGCCCACTTCGTCGGCGACCTCGGCAACCCCGAGCACGGGACGCGCGACTACAACGGCTGGGAAAAAAACCAGGGCGGTCTGCACAACTACTTCGAGACGGAAGTAGTGAACGCCTACCCGATGACGCTAGACCAGGAAGTCTTCCTGGCGGCGCTCAACAAAAAACCTTACGCCCGCGTCGAAAAATTCCTGCCCTCGAAGACGCGCGCTCAAGCCGCGGAAGATCCGCTGTCCGTTTCCTTCGC
>JAYVBB010000253.1:0-4597 GCA_043750715.1 Pseudomonadota bacterium
GAAGCCGCGCGGAGTCCCGACCCGAAGCTGCTGAGTCAGGCTCTGCTCGCGGGCTTTCCCGACCGCGTCGCCAAGAAGCGGACGGGACACAAGCCGAAGAACGACCGCGAGCCCGTGCTCTACAACTTCTGCATGGGCCGGGGCGGCATCCTCGCCGATTCCTCGGTCGTCAAAAACCAGGACCTGATTCTCGCGCTCGACGCGGCGGAGAACCAGAGCCGGAGCGCCGACCGTGGCACTATCATCTTCGTCGCCGCCCAACTCGACGCCGAAGTCCTCGCGACGAGCCCCGCGCCGCTGGTGTCGGAACGCGTCGAGACGGTCTGGATGGAAGAAGCCCAGCGGGTCGACGTCATGGAACGGAGATTCTACGGCGAGCTAGTCGTGAAAGAAACGCGCGCGGTCGTGACCCCCTCGCATCAGGCGGTGGTCGAAGAGCTGCTCCGCCAGAAGCTCGCCGAGCGCTGGCCGAAGCCGTTCGACGACGCCACGGACCTTTCTTCCTACCACGTCCGCGCGCGCCTGCTGAAAATGCGGCATCCCGACGTCGAGCTTCCGGTCTTCGAAGGCGAGATGCTCGAGCTTCTGCAGGCTCAGATCGTCGAAGGCAAACGCAGCTTCAAGGACATCGCCGAGCGCTCGCTTCTCGCCTATCTCGAGGATCAGCTGCCGTACGACCAAGCTCAGCTCCTGAAGAAAGAGCTGCCGCTCCAGGTGACGCTGCAGAACGGCAAAGTCATGCGGGTGCACTACCAGGACGAGCGACCCGCTTACGTGTCGGCGCACATCCAGGATTTCTACGGGATCGCCAAGTCGCCGACGGTGAACGGCGGGACTCTGCCGTTGACGGTCGAGCTGCTCGGACCGAACAAGAGGCCGCTCCAGGTGACGGGTGACCTGGCGGGATTCTGGCAGAAGCACTATCCGCCGATCCGCGCAGACCTCGGGCGCAACTATCCCCGGCACTATTGGCCGCCGGATCCGACAAAGGCGCAGCCATTTTTGCACAAGTCGAAAGCGGTGCAGGCGGGGCAGCCGATTTGAGGGGGCGAAGTCTTCTCGTAAGCCCAGATCTCATATGGGGCACTGCTTCGGACGCATCGAAGGGAGCGGCAGGCCCAAAGGCGGCGCGGGGCAGAGCCTCGCTGCGCGTGGCTCACGGCCAGCCGAGTGGTTGGGACGCGGCAATTTACGGGGAGTTGATTGTGATTTCTACGTTCAGCGTGAACGTAGGAGCAGTGGGTTGCTCGTGAGCCCAGATCACATGCGGGGTACTGCTGCATGCGGCATCGAAGGGAGCGGCAGGCCCAAAGGCGGCGCGGGGCAGAGCCTCGCTGCGCGTGGCTCACGGCCAGCCGGGTGGGTTGGGACGCGGCGACGTGAGGGTGGGTTGATTGGAAATTCTACGTTCAGCGTGAACGTGAAGATAAGCATCGACAGGTATTTGGAGCGTTGGAGAGCCTGGTTCGCGCGGGCGTTTGGAATGGCGCGCTCAGTGCGCAAATCTTGGCGACGATGCGTGCGCCGGGGAAGCTCCGTTTTTTTTCGGCGCGCGAAGCGAACGTCGCAGCAGCGTGCGGGGAAAGCTGCCGAAAAAACCCGTGATAGATACTCTCCAACAAAGTTGGAGATCCTCATGACTGACTTGAAATTGGCCGACGACAAGACTCTTCTTGCGAATCTTCTCCGCCTTGCAAAAGCGGAAGCCGTGTCTCAAGTCGAGATTCTCAGGCACTTGGCCGAGGTCGATGAAAGAAAGATCGTCGTCGAGCAGGGGTACAGTGGTATGTGGGACTTTTGCCGGAGGGGCCTTGGGTTCTCGGAAAGCACGAGCACGCGGCGGATTGCAGTGGCGCGGGCCGCGCGGAGCTATCCGGGGATTCTGACGATGCTCGAAGATGGGCGATTGACGTTGTGCACGGCGGCGGACCTCGTGCCGCTGCTCGACAAGGAAAATCACGCCAGGCAGCTGGCCGCAGCTGCCGGCAAGTCCCGGCGAGAGGTGCAGGGGCTGGGCGTGGCGCCGAATGCCAAGGCGGTCGAGAGGGACGTCATCCGCAGAGTGGCTGGGGCCAGCCAAGCGAAGGTTCCGGCGGTCCCTGCGGCGCCGCTCGGATTCGAAGAAAACCCGGCCTCGCCGCGGGCGAAGCCCGTGGCTACCCCTGCCAAGACGATTCCCGAAAAGGTGCTCCACCGCGTTGCCTTCACGGCCGACGAGGACGTCGTGGCCAAGCTGGAGAGGCTGCAGGAAATTCTTGGCGACGTGACATTGGCTGAAGTCTGCGGCCGGGCGGCGGACCTTTTGCTCGACAAGGTGGATCCTTCGCGCCGCCACTCTCGCCGCGATGCCAAGAAAAAGGCGCCTCAGAAAGCAAAGGCGGTACGGGCGAACAGCGCGACGCCCAAAGCGACGGAACCCCGCCGCGCCCCGCGCGCATTGGGTGACGAGGTCATCGTCTCTGCCGGCTCTCGCTGCGAGTACGTCTCGTCGGCGGGCCTTCACTGCGAGGAAACCCGCTACCTCACGATCGACCACGTACGGCCGTATGCCCTAGGCGGCAGCTCCCGGAATCAGGAAAATCTCAGCTGCTTCTGCTCGGCTCACAATCTTCTCGCGAGTCGCAAGGCGTTCGGGCCACATAACGTTCACCGTGAACGTGACCATGCGGCGGGGACCTGAGTAGCGTGACGACCCACTCGGCTGGCCGTGAGCCACGGACAGCGAGGCTCTGCCTCGCGCTGGCTTTGGGCCTGCCGCGCCCTTCGATGCCGCATGAAGCAATGCCACGCATAGGATCTGGGCTCACGATCTCGACCCCCTCCACTCCAATCCACTCCTTACCGCCCCGACGCTCACACCAGCGACGCTTCTGGAGCCGCTGCAGGCGGCGCCTCGAAAGCCATGAATATGAGCGTGCCGACGACGACGGCGCCGCCCACCGCTTGGGCCATCGTCAGCTTTTCTCCGAGGACGACCACGGCGAGGATCACGCCGGCGACCGGCTCGACGGTGCTGAGTAAGCCGACCTCGGCGGGCCGGAGCTTGTTCAGGCCCCAGAAGAGCAGGATCATCGGGACCACCGTGGCGAAGAGCGAGACGCCGAGGACGACATCCCAAGCGTTGGTCATCGCTTCGACGGCGCGGCCCCAGCTCCGAAGGTGCGCGAGCGTCTGGCTCACGGCACCGACGCCGAGAATATAACATGATGTAATCATGGGATTAATCTGTTTGAGCCAGCGGCTCGCGACGAGGACGTAGGCCGAGTAGATCAGGGCAGAGACGAGGCAGAGCATGACGCCGTCGACGCTGCCCGCGCCCAAGTCCTGCAGTACGAGGAGAAGCACGCCGGCCATCGCGAGAGGCAGCGCGATCATTGTCCTCTTGCCGAGTTTTTGGCCGAAGAACAGCCAGCCGCCGGCCGCGATCAGCACGGGATTCGAATAGAAAATGAGGACGCAGAGCGACGCCGGCAGGCGTTTCAGCGCCTCGAAATAGAGAGTGCAGAAAAGCGACGTGCCGAACAGGCCGAGCAGCACCAGGCGTCCGACGTCGCGCTGGCTGATACGTAAAGCCCCGGGATTCGTGGCCAGGACGTAGGCGCCCAGCGCCGCGGCCGAGACGAGAAAGCGAAGACTCAGGAATTCCCCGGGTGAAAGGCCCCGGTCGAAGGCCGTCTTGCCGAAAAGGCCCAGAAGCCCCCACATCATGCCGGACAGAGTCACGGCGATGAATCCCTGAATTCTTTGCGATTTGTCAGCAGGCGTCGCGATGAGAGCCAACCTGTCCTATAATTTCATGATCACATTGCTGGAAGTGAATCAAAGACGCAACAAGCGTCGCGGGAGAAGGAATGAAGGCTCTACGCATTCTGGTAGTCCTGGCCTGTGGGCTGTCGACGCCGCTGGTCGCCGCGAAAAACTCGAAGAACAACAACCCGGACGTTCTGAAGAACGGTCTGCCGAACATCAAGTCCGCCGCGGCGTTGATCGTCGACCTGAACAGCGACTCGGTGCTTTACGAGCGCGACGCCGATCAGCTGCGCCCGATCGCCAGCATCTCGAAAATGTTCGGCGCACTGGTCGTCGTCGAGGACTGCCATCTGAATCCCGAGGACCTGCACGAGATGACCGTGCAGAACCGGGAAGCGGCCAAAGGCGGAGACAAGACCAAGCTGACGACCGGCTGGTCCTATTCCCATGACGACCTGCTGCACGCCGCGCTGATGCGGTCGGATAACCGTGCCCTGCCGGCTCTCGCCGAAGCGTGCGGCATGGATCCGGCGACGATGGCCGAACACATGACGGAGAAAGCGCAGAAGCTCGGCATGAAGCAGACGAAGTTCAAGGAGCCGACCGGCCTTTCCCCCGACATCGTCTCGACTCCTCGGGAGCTGATGATTGCTCTTAAGTACATCACCAAGGTGCCGACCCTCACGCAGATCATGGCGAAGTCGGAGTACTTCATCACGGCCGTGAAGAACGGCCGGAAGCGTCCAATCAAAATCAAGAGCACCGACCGCATGCTGAACAAAGGCGTCGCGGAAATCCTGGCAGGCAAGACCGGCTACACCGATATCGCGCGCTACTGCCTGGCGAT
>JAYVBB010000254.1:0-2695 GCA_043750715.1 Pseudomonadota bacterium
CCAATCGCGTGCGCGTCGCCGGCTTCGGCCTGGCGAAAACGGTCACGGAAATCGCCTTCATGAAACAGCTGTTCGAGGCGACCAGCCGCCTCGGGTTTCTCTCCGTCCGCGTGCCGATGGAAGCCGGCGCCAACCGCGAACTCCTCGTCAGCCTCGCACCAGAAGCCGACGTCGCGGACAATCTGACGAAGGAAACGATGCGGCTCACCAACGGTGTTTCCGCCTGCTGGCATCCCGTGTTCGGCGAGACGAACGAGCTGCTGAAACTCGCACGACAGCTGTCCCTTGCGGGCGAAGCCACCCGCGTCGCCTGCGCCGAGCTGCCGGAGAGCGACAAGGCGAAAGGCGCGACCGAGCGCTACATCGCGGAAAGCATCACGAGCGAGACCGAGTTCGTGATCACCAACGGCCGGGCTAAGACGCTGCGCCTGCCGACCGGCAGCTACAAGTACACGCTGCGCAGCCTCCCGGAGAACCCGGACGAATGGGACGACGCGTCGCAGGTTTCCGCCAGTGCCGCAGGCCAGATCGTCTGGGACGCCAAGCGTCCGCGTCCGGTCATCGCCACATGGTAGGTCTTGGTACGCGATGCAGCTGAGTCGCATCGTCCGGAGTCTGGCAGGCGGCTTCTTCGCGGAGATCGTGAACAAGCTGGTGCCGCTCCTGATCCTGCGCTACGTCGTCCGCGAGATAGGCATCGAAGGCTTCGGCTTGGCGCAATTCGGTTACTGGCTGATCGACGTGGCGATCGCGTTCGTCGTGTTCGGCTATACGAGCCTGGCCGCGATCGAACTCGGGCAGAACCAGGGCAAGCCTGACGAGCAGGCCCGGATCATATCCGAAGTGCTCGGGCTCAAGTGCCTGCATGCCGTCTTGGCGACGGCATGCCTGCTGGCCTTTGTCTGGACCGTTCCGAGCTACACCGAATACAAAACCGTCGTCACGGCGCTAAGCTTCATTCTGCTGACGTCGGCGCTCGACATGAGCTTCGTCCATATCGGCACGAGCCGGATGCTGTCGCTGAGCGTGCTCACGATCCTAGTCAAACTCCTGAGCCTCGGCTCGATCCTGCTCTGGGTCAAAGGACCGGACGATCTCCTGACGTTCGCGCTTCTCTACTTCGGCGCCAACGGCGTCATCTCGGCGAGCAATTTTCTCCTGAACGTCCGCCGCTTCCGGCTGGTGCGACCGGAAGCCGCAGCGCTGCGACGGCGCTTCAAGGCGTCGCTTCCTTACGCCGTCACGGGATGCCTTTCGCTGGCGCTCGACCGCTATGACGTGTTCGTCGTCGAGCGCTTTCTCGGCGCCGCGGGTTCCGGCCTCTACGGCGGGCCGGTGCGCGTCGCCCAGGCGCTTTCCAACGTCATCGGCTCTATCGGCATGGTGTTCTTTTCGGAAGTCGTCGCGACGAAGGACAAAGAGTCGTTGACTCGCCACGTGTCGCTGGCGATCTGGGCCCTGTTCGCTTTGCTGATGCCGGTCGTCGCCGGCTCGCTGGTCACGGGGGAAGGCATCGTGACCTTGCTCCTCGGCCCAGACTTCCAAGGAAACGGCCGCGTGCTCTCGGTGCTCCTGACGGGTCTGCTAGGCCAGACTCTGGTCAACGTCTTCGGTCTTTCGGTGCTGACGTTCCACCGCCGGGCGGTCGTCATCAACTGCATTCTCCTCGCCGCGACGGCGGGAGGCATTCCCCTGGCCTACGCGCTGCAGCTGAAATTCGGATTGCTCGGGATCGCGCTTGCGACGATGACGACCCGCCTGGTCTCCGGCACGCTAATGATGCTGTTCGCCCGGCAATACCTGGCGCGGTTGCCCGCCCGGGAATTCCTGCTCACGGCAGGGCCGGCTTTGGTGATGCTCGCCGCGCTGTCTTTCGCGCCGACGTTCGCGCTGGTGCCGACGCTGATCGTCGGCGGAAGCGTCTATGCAGTGGTCCTGGCTGCGCTCAACATGGGCAAGATCCGCACGCTCACGGCGACGCTCAGGAGCCGGCTGGCATGAACGCATGGCTCGTCCGCGCGTTCTACCTGTGGCTGGGCCTCGCCTTGCTCTTCGCGTTCGGGCGGGCCTTCTACCTGTTCGACTATCGGCTCGTGCTCAATGCCGAGCCTTACCAGGTATCGGATCTGGTCCGGGTGTTCGTCTCGTCCCTCCGCTTCGACGGCTCAGTCGCCGCTTATCTTCTGCTGCCGCTCCTGCTGCAAGCATTGGGCGGCGGATTCCGCCGCTTTTTCGTGGTGTACGGTAGCGTGATTTTCGGTTTGGCGTGGCTCACCGTCCTGGTCGATCACTACTTCTATCTCTACTTCAAGGATCACTTTAACGTCTTTTTCTGGGAGTTCTTCGAGAACCCGAGCAACGCCGGCCTGGTCGTGGGCGGCCTCGGCGACGTCGTGCCGCTGCCGCTCGCCCTGTCTCTGCTGGTCGGCGGCATCGTCGCCGGGACTCTGTTCGTCCGCCGCGTCGCGCGCACCCTGCCGCCGCGCCGGAAAATCCCCTCGCTCGTCTGGCTGCTGTTCTTCGGCCTGGCGGCCCGCGGCACGCTCGACGGCCGTCCGCTCAGCTTGCAGGACCGCCGCGTGGTCTTCTCCCCGAACGGCCTGATCAACCTGCTCCACACCAACCCCTTCCTTCCCCTCTTTCGCGGCTATCAGGAAAGAAAGGAAGTGGATGACCTGGCGCGAAGCTTCGATCT
>JAYVBB010000255.1:0-3586 GCA_043750715.1 Pseudomonadota bacterium
GTGCCTATTCGAAACAGCAGTGGCCGTGAGACAGGTTTCAGCAGGCCCTTGTACTCCAGGGCGAACGTAGCGTTGGTTGGTTGGCCGAACGCTCAGTGAGAGCAAACGCTCGCAATGACGCTGCAATCGCGCGCCCTGATCCCGCAATTGCCGAGCGCAGCCGCCTGGCTTGGCCAATTGTTTCGCTGTAGCTCGTCCCCCAGGTAGTCCACGGTGTTCCGACGGCCAGTGAGGCGCAGCCACCGTCGACCCAAGTCACAACCCGACAATCCGTCGCTGTGCAATCTCCCAAGGCGTCGAGCGCTGCGATACCGTAGTTCACGTGAACTTGCGTTGCATAGCGCCCAGTCGACGGCGAGTAGGCGATGACGCCGTAGGCAAGGGCTCGCCCTGCAGAAAGCGTAACCGATGCAAGCGTAAGCAATAGCGTGAAGCGTCTTAGACCATAATTCATGATGTCGTCCTAGTTAGTGAAGCGCTGACGATCTTGCCCGGCCGCGCCGCGAGTCTTGAGTCGAATAGACGAAGAATTGGAGGCAAGCAAGCTCGACAGAATTCTACACTTCAAGTTTCAATGGCCGAGTCTTGAAGGCCATCACTGAACGCCCTCGTGAGTCAAAGATTCTGCCCAAAAAAGGAATCCGGGTCCACTTGGGACCCCGATGACTTCGGACGGTTGGCTGATTTCTTTCGGGAACGGGAAGAGGGAGAGGGCAACAGGAGAAGCAACAGCAGCAGCAACAGCAACAGCAACAGCAGCAGGGAACAGAGCAGCTTGGGGGTGGTTTTGAAATCTAGATCAGCCAACCGTCCCAAATGCCGTTCGAATGCTAGACCCGTCCGGCGAACTCCCTTTTGCACTTGGAACATAAGCCTAACAATGAACGAATTCGCCCCGGCTAGCAACTACTGCCCCGCCAACAAAGGAACCCTTCTGCAAGGCTGAGGTCGCGGATCGACGACCCCGCGGCCTCGCCAAGGCGACTCACGCTGCGAATCTCGGCTTCGAAATTGGCGACGACGTCCTGAAACAGGATGATGCGACGCCTCGGACGGAGTCAGGCCCTTCAGGATGTAGATTTCTATGCGGTCCCGGAATAGCCCGACATTGACGATGCCCCGACGAGGCTTCGACCGTACAGTCACGACCAGGTCGAACTCGCCTTTGACCAGGACCCGGTCCGGTTCGTCGCTGCGTCCCGTCCGCATCGACACCTGCACATTCGGCAGGGCGACTTGCAACTGGCGTAAAATCTTCGGCCAATAGTAAACGGCAATGCTCTCGTAAGTTCCGATGACGATCTCGCAGCCGAGCTCGGGGTCGAAGGCCTCGAGGCGCGCCCCGTGGGCGCGGACGCTCTCGCTGATTTCCTGCGCCAGGACGAGGACGGTGAGGCCGCCGGGCGTCAACGTCGCGCCCTTTTGGGTGCGTTTGACGAGCTCGCCGCCGCCAGTACCGCGCCGACGGTATTCAACGCAACTTTTTATGGCGCAATGTTTTGGGACGGCCGTGCGCCGACCAGGGAAGCCCAAGCCATCGGCCCGATGACCAAACCGACGTGACGCCGCCGAGGATGTGCCACATCCCCTCGTGCGCAGCGATAAATCCCAAACAAACTCGCCGTAGACGCGCGAGCTGAAAGCCAGCACGCCGACAAAAATCTGCGTCTTTCTGCCTCGACCGGTCGCGCCGTCGATCACCTCGATGCAGTCGGTGAAGTCGACTTGCGTCTTTTCGACAGGCTTACAGTCGAGACGCATCGAGACCGTGGGTGATCCCGGGCAGCGATGCTGTACGGCACGCTAAAATGTGAGGTAGTTCACCCCAGGAGCAAGCTCGCGGTGAAGTTCCTTGACGGTCGCGCCGCGGCGCTCCAGCTCGTCCTTGACCTTCGCCCAGTCGACAGCCGTGTCCCATGTCGTCAAGGTCGTCGCGCCACCGGGAGCAGCCTTCTTGGCGATGCCAAGAGCCTTGTGGATCGTCGGCAGGGAGACGGTCAAAGCCCTTTGGATGGCATCGACAAAACGCTCAGTGCTGAGGTTCCCGTGAAAACGGGTGGTGACGTTCAGGTGAAATCACCCGGTGACGTTCGCTGAAAAATGGTGGTGACGCTCAGGTGAAAACGATCAAAAACTGCCGGGCTTGACATGGTTTCGCTCCAAGATTATCTGGATGAAACCACCATTGAAAATGCCGCGGCTTACACCGAAAAATCGGCTAAGCCGCGGAGCCGGCGAGCGATTCGCGCCGCCATTTCGGACGGGTCAGAAGTTGAAGCTGACGGTTTGGGTCTGGCCGAAGGTGCCGAGCAGTGTCTGGCGCCAGCCGTAGACGTCGACGTCGATCCGGGCGGTGCCGTCCGTCAAGGGCACGAAGCGGAACTGCTGAATTTCGGCGCCGTCGGCTTGATAAGCCATCGCACTCACGCCCTGCAGGGGAACGATCGTGTTGGCATCGGTACCCGACAGCTTGAAGTACGCAGCGAACGTCGCCGTGCCTTGCTCGAACTGCATCGTCATGCCTTCCTTCATCCAGACCTGGATGCCGGTCTTGTCGACGTAAATGTCCGTAATCTTGTCGGCGAGCTCGAGCAGGCGCGGATCGGCGCTGCTCCCGGCCAGCTGCTCCTTGACGAGCTTCACGAACTGGTTTTCGTCAGCCGGGACCTTGACGTGCGCGACGTTGTCGGCCGCCGCCGTACGGAGGGCGAACGTGCCGGCGAAGAGGCCGCGGACCACCTGCGAGGACGTCGGCAGCTGGATGACGCTTTCCGGATTCTGAAAGAGCTGCTTCAGCGCCGGGACCTCGGCGGACTTTTCCGATTGGTCGGCGAATCCGAAGCGGAGCGTGCCGTCCTTCAGCAGATAAAGATACTGAACCGGCTGGCCGGCGAACGTCATGCCCGTCACTTTGATGACGTGCATCGCGTGCGTCGTATCCGGCTGGACGATGCGCTGGACCGCGACGGTTTGCTCCAGAGCGAACTCGCCCGTAGGCGTCTGCACCTTGTATTCGGTCTCCGTCAGCGTGAAGCGCATCAGGTCTTCGCCGTCCTTGATCCAGACCTTGGCGACCCCTTCCGGCGGCACGAGGCCTTCGGCAAGCGCCGTGATGCTGGCGGGGAGCAGCGCTTTCAGGCTGAGGAACTCGGCTTGCGTGAGCTCGAGCCGGGTCTTGGACGCGAGCAGGAGAGTTTGCAGCTCGAAGGCGTCGCCCAAGGCGAAGACTTCGGACTCGGCGGGGGCCGCCAAGGTCTCGGACGAGGCGTTCTCGGCCTTGCTGCAGCCAGTCGTCGTCGCGGCGATGCCGGTCGACAGGGCCAAGAGGGTCGTAACGAGACGCAGTTTTCCCAGATGCAACTGAAGCATGACTACCTCCACAACAGGTTCAGGTTGGAAGAAAAGCAGTTCGACAGGGACGAACGGATTGAGATGACCGAAGGCAATACTATAGCTCTACTATTATAATTTCAAACATATTATAATAGAATATTATAATTAGTATAGTTTTTTTGAAGTGCTGCGTAAAAAGGATACTATACTGCCTCAAGGATCTCGGCTACGCCGCGATGGACGTCGCGGGCGG
>JAYVBB010000256.1:0-12058 GCA_043750715.1 Pseudomonadota bacterium
CCGGGAAGCCGGGAAGCTCTACCTCGACATCGCGCTGCTCGGCAAAGAGCGCGCGGTCATCGTCGACCCGAAGACCAACAAGCAGCAGAACATCCACAAGCAGTCGTCGGAATACATGCTGGACTCCTACTACCAGCAGTTCGACTCCGAGCTGAAAGTGCTCATCAAGCGCAAGCCCGACTTCACCAAGGGCGCGACGCCGATTTCGGAGAACGGCAAGAACTTCATCAAGGCGTGCGGTTACTATCAGAAGTGGTATCCGGACGAGAAGAAGAACTCGAAGACCTGCGACGTCTTCATCACGGAAGTGTTCTACCGGACCGGCGACAAGAAGATGGCTCTGAAGTACCTCTTCATGCTGGCCAAGAAGTACCCGAACGAGAAAGAGGGCAAGGAAGCGGTCGAAAACCTGATTCCGCTCTACGTCGGCGACCGCAAGGGCCTGGAAGCGGCGATCGCCGAGCTGCGCAAGATCCCCGCCTACCAGAAGGGCAAGATCGGCGAGAAGCTAGTCGACCTGTCGGACGGCCTGAAGAAGGACGACATCAAAGCGGACAAGAACGCTTGCTCGCGCGCCAAGAAGCAGGAGGACTTCTACAAGCAGAAGCCCAACGACAAAGAAGCCGTGGCGCTCATCAACAACGCCGCCGTCGACTACATCAAGTGCGGCAAGGTCTCGGAAGGCATCGCGGCCTACATGATCGTGCTGAAGCGCTTCGGCAGCTCGCCGGCCGCCAAGGACGCTCTGATCGAAGTCGCGAAGCTGCAGGAGAACCGCCTCGAGCTCGCCGCCGCGGCGAACATGTTCCATGAGTTCGCGAAGAAGTACCCGAAAGAGAAAGAGTCCGTCGGCGCGATGGCGCGAGCTTGCGAGATGTACGCCGCGTTGAACTCCGAAAGCGCCGTCAACATCTGCATGCAGTTCGCCAAGGCCGACAAAGGTGGGGCCAAGATCATCTTCCTGCGTATGGCGCGCTCGGCGTTCTCCGCCGGCGAAGACGGCCGCCTGATCAGCCTCGTCCGGATCCTCGACTCGCAGCTCGGCATGAACGCCGAGGAACGCATCGTGGCTTATGCGATGATCTACAACTCGAAGTCGGGCTCGTCGGGCCAGGCGGCCGGCGAGATCCTCTCGACCTTCAAGAAGTCGGGCGGCAACGTCAGCGGCGAGGCGCTCCGCGCCGTCGGCGGCCTGGCCTTCCGCCAGGTCAACGGCGACATGGGCAAGTACGCGGCGATCAAGCTGAAGGGCGGCACCGTCGACGCACTCGCCGCTTCCATCCAGGGCAAAGTCCAGGCGCTGCTCAAGCTCAAGCAGAACTACGAGCAGGTGCTGAGCACCAAGGACTCCTTCTGGGGCGTCGCGGCGCTCTACCAGATCGGTTACGGCCACGAGCTCCTGGCTCGCGAGCTCGAGAACCCGCCCGAGATCAAGGGCGCTCCGCATGCCGACGTCGTGAAGCAGCTGGCCGGCGACGCCAAAGGCGCCAAGAACGAAGCTCTGAAATACTTCAAGCTGGCGACCGACTCGGTGGAAAAATTCATCGTGTACAACGAATGGGCCGCCAAGGCGATGTCCGGCGTCGCCCGGATCTCCGGCAAGAACATCAACTTCGACGACCTGATCGTGCGCCCCGACTTCCTCGGCGCCGAGGTCCCGGAAAACATCGCGCAAGCCGTGCGTGGGGGTGGCGACTGATGAAAACCCTCATGCTCGTGCTCCTTCTCGGCCTCACGGCCTGTGCCTCCGGCGACAAGAAAGAAAAGAGCGACGACAGTCTCAAGAACAGCGCCAAGGACGACGAGGGCGGCGGCGGCAAGCCCGACTCGGCTTACGCCTCGGCGAGTCGCGTGACGTTGTCGAACAGCCTTTCGAACAACGGCCTGACGTCGCAGACGATCAGCGACGGCAAGGCCGACGCCGAAGCCAGCCGCTTCAACGGCAAGGACAAACGCTCGCTCGAAGGCAAAATCTCCGCCGACCGGTTGGCGCGCAAAGGGCCGGGAGCCGTGCTCGCTTCGGCGAAGAAGCTCGCAGAACTCGAGATGGAAAAAGGCGCCGGCAAGACCGTCGGCGCCGACGTGAAGCTCGAGATCGCGCTGGCGGCGCTCCAAGGGAAGAACTTCGCACTGGCGGAGTACTACCTGCAGGAGCTCACCGACAAAGGCACGCCGGCCAAAGTGAAAGCTGGCGCCTACAATGCGCTGGGAGTGATCGCCCTGAAGGACGACCGCGTCCCCGAAGCCGTCCTCTACTTCAAGGAAGCGCTCAAGGCGTCGTCCAACTACAAGCCCGCGCTCCTTAACCTTGGCTTCGCGGCGCTCAAAGGCGGCGACCTGTCGACGGCCAAGAAGGCCCTCGGCGACCTCCAGGGCGACTGGTTCGTGCAGTACGGCCTCATCTCGGTGGCGCGCATGGAAGGCAACGAAGGCAAGGCCGACGAGCTTTGCGACAAAGTGCTCGCTAAAGAGCCAGGCCACAAGGCGGCGCTGTTCAATTGCGGACTTTTGGAATTCCAAAACAAACGCAATTTTGCCAAAGCTAAAGATCTGTTGAGCAAGTCGATGAAGGCCAAAGGCGGCGAGCCGGGCTGGGACGACAAAGCCTCCCAGATGTACGGCCTCGTGCAGCAGGAAGAAGCCGAAGCGAAGGCCGCGCCCCCGAAAGACAAAAAGCCCTAGCCCATGCGATAATAGACAGATCAATCCGTAAGTTGCACTGGTACCGCTGCCTAGTAGGTCAGTCAGGGGAAGTAACAAATGGCTCTCGAGCTCCGCTTCACCATTCCAGGCCAGATCGAACGGGGCTTCCCACTCGACCAGCCGCACATCAAGATCGGGGCCCTGCTCTCGAATCAGATCGTGCTGCGCGCCCCGGGCGTCGATCCGATCCATGCGCTGATCGAAGAGGAAACGGAAGGCGCCTTCTACATCACCGACCTCGGTTCGGCGACCGGCGTCAAAGTGAACGGCAAGACCATCTCCGTCGAAGAGCCGCTCAAAGACGGCGACACGCTCGGCATCGGCAGCGTCAATCTTTACGTCAAGACCGTCCAGGCCGCTGCCCAGGCGGCAGTTCCCGGCATCGCTCCGCTGCCGCCCAAAATTCCGTCGCACGTGCCTCAGGGCCAGACGGTGCGCGCCGAAGACAACGCCCAGCGCCGCGCCGCGCCGTCCATGGCAATGGGAGCTGGGGCGGCACCGGACGCGCCCGGCGAAGCCGAACGCAAAAAAGACATGCTGTTCTCCCCGCGCAAAGCCCGGCCTTCCGGCGACGTGCTGGAATGCGTGGCTTACTGGGGCGACACCGTCCTCGACGTCGAGCTCTTCCACCCGTCGATGAAGGGCTTCGAGAAGGTCACCATCGGCGACCCGACCAAGGCGCACCTGATCGCCGCCGGCAAATCGCATTTCGACTCGCACACGTTGGCGCGCGTCAGTTCCAATGGCTACAAGATCAACTTGCGTGACGGCATGATGGCCCGCCTCCGCAGGGGCGGCAAGGTCGAGAAAGTCCTGAACGCCGGCGAAGTCTCGCTCGGCAACCGCGACATCGCGCACATCAAGTACGGACCCGTCAGCTACTTCCTGATGTTCGTCCGCCCGCCGGCGCTCGACCTCCCGAAGGCCGGCCCGCGCGACCCGCTGTTCCTCGGACTGATGTCGTTTTTGATGCTGATCTACTTCGTCCTCGTGCCAATCGCCTGGATCCACGAGCCGGCACCGGAAAAGAAAGACAAGGACGACATCTGGCAGGTCGTGCAGGTTCCGGAAAAAGACAAGAAGCCCGAGCCGGAAAAAAAGAAGAAGGAAGAAGTCAAAAAGCCCGAGGTCAAGATCGCGGAGAAGAAGACTCCGCCGAAAAAGCCGCCTCCGCCCAAGCCGAAGCCGCCGATCAAGCCGGCGAAGGCCGTGGAAAAAGAAAAACCGAAGCAGACCAAAGCGGTCGAGAAACCAGTCGAGGAAAAAAAACCGACGGAAGTGCTCACCGAGAACAAAGTCGTGCCGAAGGTCCCCGCCCCGACGAAGTCGGTCGCGCAGGACGGCAAGCCCGGCCCGGTCACGAAAGACAACAACAAGAACCCCGGTCCTCCCGACAAGACGGACAAGCAGAAGCCCGGACCGCTCGCCAAGCTGAACGCGACGGGCATGCCGTCGACCGGCGCCAACAAGCCCGACTTCAAGCTCGCCGGCCCGACTCTCCCGAACACCGCGCTCGGTAAATCCGGCGGCGTGATCGGCTCGGGCATGAACCAGCAGGGCGCCCCGATCAAGGGAGTCGGCAAGGCCGACTACAAGGGCGTCGAGGGCGTGAACAACAACAAAGCCTCGGGCGTGAACCTGTCGAAGCTCGGCCTAGGCGTCGGCAAGATCATGTCGAAGACGGGCGCGGGCGCGATCAGTACCAACTTCAAGGACTCGGCGGGCGGCGCGGGCGGTGGCATGGGCTCGGCGTCGAAGACGTACGGTCTCGGCGGCGCCGGTTCGGGCAAATCGCTCGGTCTCGCCGGCGCGGGCGGCGCGGCAAACAACTTCGGTAGCGGCTCGGGCGGTCTTCTCGGTGGCCAGGGCGGCCTCGGCGGCTCCGGCGGCTCTGGCCTCGCCGGCGCCTTCGGCGGCGGTGGCGGCGGTGGCGGTGGCGGCGGCGGCGCCGGCGGTCACGGACGAGCCAACGTCACGGTTCCTGCGGGCGACCCGGTCGTTTCCGGCGGTTTGACCCCTCAGGAAATCATGGCCGTCATTCGCGCGAACTTGAACCAGATCCGACATTGCTACGAGCAGCTGCTGCAACGCTCGCCGAACGCGGCGGGTAAGATCGCGGTCAACTTCTCGATCAACACCGGCGGTCGCGTCGCGTCGGTCTCCGTCGCCAACTCGACCATCGACGATTCGATGATGCGCGGCTGTGTCACGGGCAAGATCCAACGCTGGGCCTTCCCGAAACCGCGCGGTGGTCAGCCTGTCACGGTCAACTATCCGTTCGTGTTCAACCCTCTTTAACTTGAAGCCTTTATTCCTCATCTGTAACGACGACGGCGTCCACGCGCCAGGGATCAAAGCCCTGGCGATGGCAGTCGAAAAGCTGGCGGACGTCATCGTCGTCGCTCCCCACGTCGAACGCTCCGGCTCGGGTCAAGGTTTGAGTCTCACCCTCCCGCTACGCGCCGAAAGAATCCAAAACAACATCTACGCGATAGAAGGGACGCCCGCGGACTGCATGATTTTCGCGTTCAGCAAAGTCTTGGATAGAAAGCCCGATTTCGTTCTCTCCGGCATCAACCGGGGCAGCAACATCGGCCAGGACACGCTTTACTCGGGAACCGTCGCGGCCGCGATGGAAGGCTGCCTCAGCGGCGTTCCCGCCGTCGCTTTTTCTTTGAATTCGAGGAAGAGCTTCGAGCTCACCGACTACCTCGACGCCGTCAAAGTCATCCGCCTGATGTTCGAGAGGCGCGAGCTGCTCGAGCCGGCGAAGAACTGCGTTCTGAACGTCAACATTCCGCACCTCCCGTTCGAGCAGATCAAAGGCTTCGCTGTCGCTAAGCTCGGACGCCGCGTCTACGACCAGCAGATCCTCGAAGGGACCGACCCGCGCGGCCGTCCCTACTATTGGATCGGCGGCGGGGGCGAGGCGTTCGCCGACATCCCGGGGAGCGACTGCAAGCTCCTGGATGACGGCTACGTCACGCTGACCGCTCTCAGCCCGGACCACATCGATCCCGCCGTCAATCAATCCCTCAAATCGGGTCTCGAAAAGGGACTCAACCAGCTCGTCGCCAGCCAACGTTAACGGACTTTTCCTAGTTCTGTAGGAGGTGCCCATGCGTTCCTTTGCGAAAATTTGCGCGCTCGTTTCGCTGTCCCTCGGCCTTCTGGCCGGCTGCAAGACCACGGGAGGCGCCAAAGCGCCGGTCTACCTGATCAAGATAGAAAAAGGCGACACGCTGGCCAGCATCGCGCAGAAATACGACACGAGCTGGGAGAGGATCGCGAGCCTCAACAGCCTAAGCAAGGGCGAGGCCCCCAAAGTCGGCAGCATCATCCGCGTCGAGCCGGGTGCCGGCGGCATCGTGGCGAAGGACGACGGCGGCGGCATGTTCGCGCGCGGTCTCACGCGTAAATTGCCGAAGCAGACGAAATCTCCGGAAGCCCAAAACGGAGCCAATGGCTCCGGCAACGAGAACCAGTTCGAAGAGGAAGATCTAGGCCAAGACGACTCCAATGAATCGAACGTCAAAGCCCCGGCGAAAGGCGGCGGCCTGTTCTACGGCGGCGCGTCCGTCAGGAGCGACAACGGCCTCGAGTGGCCGCTGTTCGGCGACATCTCGTCGTACTACGGTAAACGCGGTCGCCGTCCTCACAAGGGTATCGACATCCGCGCCAAACGCGGCACGGCGATCATGTCTGCGGGTACCGGAACGGTGGAGTTCGCGGGTCGCCAGCACGGCTACGGCAAGGTCGTGATCATCCGTCACACCAACAACATGAAGACGCTCTACGGCCATTTGAACGTGATCGAAGTGAAAAAGGGCGAGCGCGTCACCCACGGCACCGAGATCGGCTCGGTCGGCACGACGGGCAACGCTTCGGGGCCGCATCTGCACTTCGAGATTCACGACCAGAAGGATCAGGCAGTGGATCCGCTCAACGTCATCCCGAAGAAGAAACTGCTCTCCAGCAGTCACTGAGGCTCAGACGAGGCCGAGTAGCGACCGGATCTTGCCGTGGAACGCGCGGCGTTGCTCGCGGTCGAGCTCGAGCGCGTGCTCTAGGTGCGCGCTGACTTCGGCTCGAAGCTGGGCGAAGCGCCAGCGCATTTTACGAATGAGACGCGCGCGGGGCGAGTTGGAAGGCCAAGCCACGGGGTATTCCTCGAATTGGGATGAGTTCCAAGGATACCAGCCCGTGGCAGGCAGCGGAAGGATTCTTAGGTTCAGACGACCGGGTGCCGGCGCATCTCGACTCCCGGCTCCAGCGCGACGATCGGCCCGTCGCTCGGGACGGGCGTGGCCACCCGGACGGAGCGCTCGCGGCGATAAAACAGGAACGTCGCGAGGGCGATCCCGCTCCCTGCCGCAAGTATCATGAGAATTCCGCCGAGTCCCAGGCTGGCAGCATTCGACTGGCGGGGGAGGGCGCTCAAGTAAAGTTTGGACTTCTTACCGGCGTAAAGCGACTGGTGGAGCCGAGCGAAGGCCGCCAGCTCCTCGGGCTTCTGATAAAAGAAGGTCACGTAGGTGGCCCGGTCTTTGACGAGCTGCATTACCACCTTCGCCCGGGGGCGGGCGGTGGCCGAGGAGTCGGCGACGCCTTGGAGATGCTCCGGGTAGAACAGAAAACGGCCTAGCCCGGAAGCGACCGGCGAGCGCTCGGGGCTCACGGTGAGCAGGTCGACGAGATCGCGGTTGATGCCGCCCTCCACCTGCCGTTTCGAAACGACGAGGTAGGGAGTCTTCGAGCCTGGGACGAAGACCGCGCTGGTGGGCGTGGTGCCGGGAGGAAGCCAAAGCGACGGCAGATTCGCGAGTCTCGCTTCGAGCTTCTCGCCGTGCAAGACTTCGCCGTGGGGGAGCGTTACGTCCATGCCGACTCCGGCGACGCGGTCTCTGATCCGCCGGCTCTCGACGACTTTTTGGGGTGCGGCAAAGACCGTGGGGTCGAGCGCCGAAGCGGTCAAGAGCACAGCCAATCGCAAAGCGAGTCTCATCAGAGGACCTCCGTCGTGGACGGGGTTCATTCTAGCAGAAACCAAAGTTTATGGACGCGTCTCTCGACAATCGGTGCAGGTGAATTCGCCGCGCGACGTTTAGGGGCGGAGCCAGGCCGGTGATTTCTCGCAGAGCAACTCGGACTACCTGCTCGACTCCCGCGTTTTCGCGGCAGGTACCATCGGTGCGGCCCTGACTTCGACCAGCGGCTCGATCGTCAAAACCGGGCTGCCCGAAGGCTTAGGTAGAAGTGCTGCAGGCTCGCGACGAACGCTGGCGGCGTCATCGACGAACGCCTGTCCGTTCGCCGGGCAAATAGCTGTCGGCAGCTTCAATAAGTCGCAGTCAGGTTCACCGTCATCCAAGTGCCATCGCCGTTGGGATCAAACCAGAAAAACTTCACTTGGGGGTCGGTTTTAACCGCGACGAGGCTGGGATCCCAGTGGACGAAGTTGGCGCCCAGATTGGAATTAAGCGCCTTGCCGTTCCAGGTGTTTGACGCCAGATCGGTCAAATTGACGGTTGCAGTTCGTGCGGCAACTTGCGGCGATAGTGCATAAAATCCCCGGCAATTGGCGGCCGCACAATTGATGGTGTTGTCGGAAAGAGTTAGTGAAGCCTTTGCTAGAGAATAGAACATGAAGACTTCGACTTGAAGCAGGTCGCAGTAGTCTGTCAACGACGCGCAGGTCAAAGTGCTGTTGCTTACCGTCATTAGCGTATCCAAGCTCGAATCCGTCTTATAGAGCGCGTTTTTGACACCAATCGTGGAATTGTCGAAGGTCACCGGGCGGCAATTCATGCCGCCGGTACACTGAACGCCATAGTCGCACCCGCTGATTTGCGAGTCTGCAATCGTCACAGTCGCCGTCGAATTGTAGGCTTCGACGATTCGTGAACACCCATTGACGTTGAGGCCAGAGACACGGATGGGGGTCGTGCCGTCCGCGATGCGAACAATCGTTTTGTTGGTCAAACCTAGAAGCGTGTTATTCTGACTGACGAAATTTCCATTTTCGATGTCGAGAGGGCGGTCGACGGCGGAGTCGACAAAGGTAAATGAATTGTCGGCAATCTCAGTATTGGTCGACGGCGACGCTTGCTTCAACAGCCTACGGATCGTCCCTTGGCTGTCCGTCAAATGGGTATTGGCGTTGCCGTCCCGAACCTCGAGTGCTGTAGACCAATTGTCGAAGGTCGAGGCTGAGATTTCCAGGGAGTCGAGACCACGCTTGGAAATGACGCCTTCTGTGGAGTTGCTGTCCGTACAATTGGTGGCGATGAAATTATCTTCGATGAATTTGCCGCCGTTGACGTCGATGTCCAGATAGCGGAAGTCGACCCACTTAGCCACCGAGTCGTTAGAGACTCCTGAAGGAGCGTCCTTTAAATTCAAATGCGCGAACGCGGGGGTCAAATTACACAAAGTACCCGGGACGACCGCTTGGGCAATCGTAATGCGGTCGACCGAAGCGGAGGTCCCGATCGCCGTGAAGCGACCCTTTACGGAGAGCTGCTGACTCTGGGCAATATTGAGAGTTACGCCTGGTTGAATCGTGAGATTGCCCTCGAACGTCGAAGCGGCTGCCACGAGAAAAGGGCTTTGCGCTTTTTTGAGCACCATGTTGCCGGCAATGGAGCCGGCCGGAATCAAAGTCGAGCCGGTCAATTCCAGCTGGATGCTGTCCGCGGTTGGATTCCCTTGGATTGGAACGACGGATTCATGATCGAGGTAGTCGCGCACCTTTGCGTACACCGTCTTGAAGCCGCTCGAATTCGACAGCGTAACGTCGAGCTGAGGAGCGAACGTTTGCCAATTCCCTGCGGGGAACGAAGCCGGATTTTCGCTGAAGTTGATCTTGGCTATTCCCGTACCGGAGTCCTTTGCGACCATGTCGGCGAACACTTCGCGCTGCGAAGACTGGGCCCAACCGTTAAGCAGCGACAAGCTGTTGAGAACGGGAGCCTCGGTGTCGACGATGATCGAGTCGGCAAACGGGGAACTTTCGAGGCCGTTCAGATCGGAAAAAGTCACATAGAGAGTCTTCGCGCCGTCTGACGTGAAATCCCAATTAACGCGCTTTTTGACGGCGACCCAGTCGCGATTGAGAAACGTTGGCTCGTCGGCGATTTTCATCAAAGCCGTGTCGCTGTCGAAGGTCAGATTTACCGTGACGGTGCGACTAGCGGACGCCTTCTTGGAATTTCCGTCGATCGTGACTAAATTGGTCGCCGCCAGGGCAATTGCTCCTTCGGGGCCGGTCGAAAGCGATAGATTGATCTCGCCGAGATCCGTCGTCGCTCCTTCTCCGACGACCAATTGATCGAGGGCGGTTACGGCATACCCGGTGTGCTGGACGCGGAGGCTGTAGGAACCTGCCGGAAGGCCGGGCAAGTTGAAGTTTCCGGCAGAGTCGGTTTTCGCCAAAAATGACGTGCCGGGGACGTAGACGTCAGTGCCTTCCACGGACAACGAGTTTGGGTTTGCAAAGAACGCGACCTTGCCCGTCAGTCCGCCCGTCTGTGCCATCGTTTTCTTGCCGAGGTCTGTGGTTTTTCCCGATTTCACTACTACTTCGGGAATCTTGATTCCGTAACTGGATGGCGCGGCAGTGAGGTGCGCTTCGCCGCTCAATGCATAGAGCACCACGGTTCCGGGAATGACCCCTTCGACCGTGTAGCTGCCATCAGCGGCGCTCCGCGCTTCGATTTCGGGGTGCCCTTCAGCGGTAATCATGGCATTGGCGATCAAGGTCGACGGTCCCCCTTCGTCGATCGCCAAGACGCCGCTGATTCGCCCAGCGAAGGCGGATTCGGTCGAGGTCGCGGGCGCAGACGATGGCGTCGAGGTGTCTTCCGTCGTATTAGAAGTCGTCGTCGCCGTCGACTCGGCCGCAGGGGAAGCCGGAGTCGAGGTACTTGCGGCTTTGTCCTTGTTGCAGCCGCCGACAAGAGTCAAAAAACAGGCAAAGGTGACGACATTGCGATGATTCACGGATTCACCTTTCAAAGGGGTGCAAGATTCTTTTCGTCGGTCGGTTCGGTTGTTTACCTAAATTTGGGGAGGGTAAAATTCATTATTTATCGATGGTTGCCGGATTTTGCGGACGGATGTCACCGGAAGACCAGAGCGAGGACGCGGTCGAAGAACTGAAATTTTTGCCAAGCGAATCCGTTCTCGAGCCTGCCGCACTCAGCAGCCAAGGCCATGCTGGAAGCCGACTCGGGCGTCATTCAACTCGAGCGCGACGACCTTGACCTTCGCCAAGCAAGTGGCCAAAGCCAGTTGGGGATTGACCGGCATAGACGAAGAACGGTCGCCTTTCGAGGCGGCAGGCTACGACGCGTCGTTAAGACTGGGTTGCCCGTTGACGGCAAAATTCGGTCGATCGAACTGGCAATTCGGGTAGTATTGGCCGAATTGCTTCCCGCAACATAGGTGGCACCCATGCTCGGTTCCGAAGATGCAAGTCCCCCGAAGGAAGGCTCCAAGCGCTACCTGGCGAGGCCGGTGTTCCTCTTCGACAACTATCGCGACTTCCTGCTCGAGTGGCTGAATGCCGAAAAGGATGCGAAGGGCATCCGCACGCGTTTGGCGGAGGCGGCTTGCTGCCAGCCCTCGTACCTGTCGCAGGTCTTGTCGGGCAACGCCTCGTTGTCCCTTGACCAGCTCCACGGCGTCAGCCGGCACCTCAATCTGAGCGCTGACGAATGGGAATATCTCAGGGAGCTCGCCATCAAAGACAAGGCGGCGACACCGAAGTTCAAGGCCGACTGCAGCGCGCGCCTGTTGGCGCTGCGAGAGCGCCTAGGCGGCGCCGTTGCCGTGTTTTCGGACACCGTGTCGACGCCGAGCCGCGACGACATGCTTTGGTACGCGGAATCCTGGCAGCATGGCGCCGTCTTCGTTTCGCTGAGCAGCGAGTCCGATCGCACGGCCGCCGAGATCGCGGCGCAGCTGACGATGCCGATGGCTCGGACGGCGCAGATCTGCGAAGAACTCGTCAAACGCCAGTTCGCCAAGAAGTCGCCCTCCGGCTTCCGCGCGATTGCGCCGGTGCTCTATTGGCAGCATGGCGCGATCTACCAATCGAACCGCATGAATTGGTCAATGGCTCCGCTGGGTCGCGCGGCGGCCGTTTCATGACATCGGGCGCGGACGGCTCCAAAGCAAGCGCCATCGCCGGGAAGATGTCGGTGATGAAGTTGAGCCAGAGAATCTGCATGACGGCAAGTGGCAGCGGCCAGCCGACCATAATCGCCGCGAAAACCGTTATGATTTCAGCGAAATTGCAAGAAAATAAGTAGTGGATAAAGCGCAGGATATTGTGGACGATGATCCGACCTTC
>JAYVBB010000257.1:0-10740 GCA_043750715.1 Pseudomonadota bacterium
GGAGCCGCCCTGATCCATCAGATCGACGCCGGTGACTTTCACGGAGCTGATGATCTTGCCCGGAACGTCGTTGCCCTGAGCGTCCTTGCCAAATGCCGAGAAAGTGTAAACGCCGTCGCCGACGCGCTTGCCGTCCTTGGTCTTGCCGTCCCACTCGAGCTTGGTCTCGCCGGCCGGCGCGTGGCCGACGTCCATCGCGTGAACGAGCACGCCCGCGGCGTTGCGCACTTCGACCATGAGTTCCGGCACGTCGACGTCCATTTTCAGGGTCGCGTCGGAGAGCTTGCCGTTTTCGAGCTTGAGCTTGCCGGACTCGAGCTTCAGGTCCTTGCCGACGAAGTTGATCAAGCCGACGGCCTGACTCATGTTCTGGCCGGTCTGCATCTTCTCGAGGTTCTTGTTCACGTTCAACATCTGCTCGAGGCCGTGGAATTGGGCGAGCTGCGACGCCATCTCGGAGCTGTTGTCCGGGTTGAGCGGATCCTGGTTCTGCATCTGCGTGATGAAGAGCTTCAGGAACGCGTCCTTGTCGAGCTCGTTCTGCGGCTTTCTGAGGTTTGCCTTGTTGGCCTTCTCGAGCATGGCCTCGGCGAACTCTTCGTTCGTCTTCGCGGCCTTGGTGCCGTCGCCGTTCTTCTGCGCTTCGCGTGAGCGGGAACTGTCCGAGTTGGAGTTCGAAATCAGATCCTTGAACGACGTCTTGTCCTTGTCAGTGCTGTCGACCACGTCCTGATTCAGCTTCTTCACGGTCAAATCGCTGAAATCCGTCGAGGATTTCGGCGCCACCGGACTAAGCCTATTTTGCATTACCCCGTTCATCTTCCCCTCGGATCATCAGACTCGCACGGAAATTCGGCCCGCGCCGCCGCTGGAATTACTCAGGATCTGGGACGCCGCGAAGGACGGCATCGGGCGGCGGATCTCCGCCAGGCGATCGACGTTCAGCGCTTCGCTCGCGCGACGTTCAGCCGCTTGACGGCCGTCACCGCTGAAAGCTTGTTGCTGCTGCTGGAAGGCGTGACCGCCACCCTGGTTAAAATTGAAGCCTTGCGGTTGCTGATGCTGACGGCCACCGACGCCGACGTCGACCTGGCCCAGCTGGACGTTCTGCACGGAGAGAGCGTCACGCAGCTTGCCGAGCTCCGACATCACCGCTTCCTTGACCCGGTCGGAACCGGTCAGGATCTTGAGGTCCATCTTGTCGTCGTTCATCTTCACGGCCATTTCCAACTGACCGAGGCCCGACGAGCCGAAGTCGAGGCGGACCACGCCGCCGCCGTCATTCATCAACGACGTCGCCCGGTCCATGACTTTCTGGAACATGTCGAGGCGCTGCTCGGACGTCAGGCCGAGCTCGGGCGTGTTGTTCACGGCGAAACCGGACTTCCCGTGCGAAGCGACGTGTTGAGTCTTGCCGGCGCCGACTTCACCCATGGCGCGGTCGAAGGACGTGAAGGAAGCGCCGTCGTCTTTCGGGCGCTCTTCTTTACCTTGGCCGCCGAAGTCCTGACCTTTGGCTTCACCGCCGCGACCCGCCATGAGCGGCGCTGTCAGGCGCAGCTCGTCGGCGGGGATGGCTTGCGAAACGTTCATCGCGCGCGGCGCGAGGTCTTTCATTTGCGGCGCGGCAGCGAAGGCCGCCGGCTTCGCGGCGATGCGCTCGGTCACGTCGGACGGCGCGATCTCGAGCTGCGGCTTGGCATCGGCGCGGCCTAGCTGCTTCACGTCAGTCTGGACGGCGAGAGGCGAGTCGGCCGAGATCGGCATCTTCACCGTCTGATCGCCCCCAACGACTTTGAGCTCCGGTTGCGGCGACAGCGAACGGACCGGGTTGATCACGGTGCCGACGCTCTGCAGCTGCTCCTCGAGGGTACGACCGGACGCCGCGACCTGTTTCGGTTGCAGCTGGATCACGTCGGCCGGCTTGGCTTCGCCCGGGACTTTCGTCATGTCGACGGTCTGCGTTTCCATCGTCTTCAGCTTGTCGCCGAGGAGATTGAACGCGTCGAACGTGGCATTGTTCATCGTCGGCGCGACCGGGGCGCCGGAGAGATCGAGCGACTGGACGTTCGACGCTAAGTTGAGATCAGCCGGGTTGAATTGCGTGACGCCGAGACCGCCCAAACCTGACAGCGGCTGCGCGCCGGGCGAGAGGTTCGTCACTTCTTTGCCGGACGATTTGACGCCATCGGCAGCCATGCCGGGCGTCAGCATCTTGAGCAGTTCCTGCGGCGTCAATCCCAGAGCGGCGTAAGGATTTCCGTCGACGAGATCGCGCAGGTCTTCCGCCGTCACGATGCCGGCTGGAGGCGAGGCGGCGGCAGGCGTGGTCGCGGCAGGCGTGGTCGCGGCTACCTTCGTCGACGGCATGGTCGGCGCGACGCCCGTGCCGGTCTGCGTGACTTTCGTCGGATCGAAGGCGCCCGTCACGGGCGACTGGGGAACCGCCGGAGGCGTCGTCGTCTTCGCCCAACCCGGATACGGCTCGAGCGGCTGCGCGGGCTGCGCGCCCATTTGCTCGGCGAGCTGCGCGGCCTTGCGCATGTAAGGAGCTAGGCCTTCGGCGCCGAGGCTAGTCTTGAGGTTGGTGAGCTCGGCCATGACTTTGCCGGGATCGACGCCTATGGCACGGAGCAACTCGCTCGGCGTCACGACGCTCTTCAGATCCAGGCCCATTTGCTCGGCGATGTCGGCCAGACCCTGCGGCAGCTCGAGGTCTTCGAGGATGTCGCCGATCGCGGCCGGTTTGTTCATGAAATCGGCAAGGTTGGCCTCGCCGATGGCGTCCGCGACGAAAGCATTGCCGGATACGAGATCCGGAATGTCGGTCGGCACCACTCTCTCGAGGTGGCCGGTCAGCAGCGCGACGACTGGCGCGTTGTCGATGGCTTGCTTGGTCGAGGCCGCGGCCTTCTTCAGAGGAGCGAGCTTCTTGGCCGATTCCTGAGCCTTCGCCTGGGCATCGCCTGCCTTGTCGGCGCCTTTGTCGTCGGGCTTGGAAAGCGCCGAGCGCTCGTCTCGGTCGCCGACGGGAGACTTCGCCTTGTCGCCGGCAGTCTTCGGTTTCGGCTGGGCAGAATCTGCCGCGTTACCCTTTGCCAATTCATCCGCGAAGCTCGACTTCGAAGCAGCGCTCGACTTCGGCTGCGGTTTCGCGGCTGGAGAAGACGACGAAGGCCCGGTTTGGCCGCTCTGCGGCACCGGGATGTTCATCATCGGAGTTGTGATGGGTTCAGAGGCCACTAAAGTTATTTCTTCCTTTGCCGATCAGAATCGAGACGGACTCGTGCGCATGAATATAGAGGTGGTCGGTCTCTAAAAGCACGTTTCGTGCCACGCCCCCTCGCGAGAGATGTCCATGAGTTAGAGCCGCGCCAGAGCCTCGCTCCGGGCAATTCCCGCAGGCTTCGGGCAAGCGTTGCCTACCGGCTCGGGAGGTCCTTGACCCAAGCGCGGACGATTTCGATCAGCGCGTCGCCCTGATCGAGGCTCGCTTCGTGTCCGGCTTTCGGCAGCGGTTGCAGTTTCGCGCGCGGCAAATGGCGAGCGAGCTTCACGCTGTTCGTGTTGGAAACGAAGACGTCGTCGGTGCCGTAGACGACGAGCGTCGGGACGTTCATGTTTTTAAGCTGACGCTGCGGCCGGAACCGCGCGGCGGCGACCAGCTGCTTCAAGGCCGTGTTGGCGTAGAGGCCTTCGCGGCTCTCTATTTCCCGGTACTTGCGCGCGATGTCCTGGCGGCGCTCCTCGCTGGCTCCGGCCCCGAGCAGATTATCTACCATGGCCCGCTGGCTTGCCTCGCCGGGCCGCAGCGACCCAACCAGGATTCCGCGGATGGCACGCGGCGTCAAACGCATCGTCAGCTCGCCCGCGATGCTCGAATTGACCACGATCAGGGACTCGCAGCGCGCGGGATGCCGCAATCCCGCGGCAAGAGTCACCATGCCGCCGAGGGACACACCGAGGACGTGGGCCTTCGGGATGTTCAAGTCGTCGAGAACGGCGACGACGTCGTCCGCCATGTCGTAAATGGTCGTCGCGACCGTGCTGGGCCGCGTCGATTGGCCAATGCCCCGCAGATCGAGGGTGATGACTTTGAAGTGCCGGCCGACTTCGTCGTCGTAGCCGAGCCAATGCCGCATCGACCGCGCGAGTCCGCGCAGCATCACGAGCGGGGGTCCGTTGCCCGTCACTTCGTAATGGATCGCCCCGTCGGCAGTTTTCAGAATCGGCATCGTCTGATTATAACCCGTCAGCGGCTCATCGAAGCCATTTTATCTTCGAGGTCCTGCAGCCGGTCGTGCAGCTTCCGGTATTTGGCCTGAAGCTCTTCGAGCTGCCGGTCGGGCTGCGTCGGTTTCTCGTTCTTCTTTTTTAAAGATTCGATGATGGCTTCCACCGGGACCTGCTCCTGGAGCGAGATCTTGCTCCGGTAGGCTTCCAGCGCGGGGACCAGGCCGTCGAGCCCGGCGTCGGGCGCAATCTTCGCCGCCGTCTGGCGGGTCCAGGCTTCGGCGTCGCGCAGCAGCTCCTCGAACCTCTCTTCGATCGTCTTCTTCGTCTTCTTGCCTGCATAAGAAGAGAGCGCCGCCAGGCCGTGCAGCGCGCCGGCGCGGGCCCGGAACGAAATCTTCTCGATGCGGGAGGCGCTCAGGAGATCCTCGAGCAGATCCTCGTCGCGCAGCCGTCCGAGGCCCCAAAGGGCGGCGGCCTGCACGGTGTTGAAAGGCTTGTCGTCGACTTTCGCGAAAGCCTGGAGCACCGGGCGCACCTTGTCTCCGCCGTGCCGGCCGAGCGCCAGCAAAGCGGCGGCCAGCGCGCGCGGAGGCAGATCCTTCTTTCCGACGCGCGCCAGGACGGCCGCGGTCAGTCTCTCGTCGCGGAGGGTTTCGACGGAGTCGAAGAGGCGGTCGAGGACCAGCGGTTCCTTTTCCGACTGGATGATCGCGACCAGTCCGACGACCGCTTCTTCGGTCTGGCTGCCAGCGATGGCTTTGAGCATCTCCCGGCGGGCGCCCCAGAACTTCTCTTTCGGGTACGCGGCAAGTACCGCTTTGACGTTGGCGCGCTTGCCCGAATCGCAAAGCGCTTTGGCGGCGTGGATCCTGCCCGTGACGTCTTTCGCCAAAGTCAGCTGCGCGGTGAGGCGTCCGTCGCCCGGCTCGAACTCGAGCTTGTGGAGGACTTTCCATTCCGGGTCGAAGCGCACTTGCTCGGGCTCTTTGGCCATCGCGAAGTGGAAGCTTTGCCGGGCCGCCTTGAGCTCGACGGGGAGCTGATGATCTTGGCCGTCGACCGTCCAGCCGAGATCGGTCGACAGCTCGAACGGCGTCTCCTGCTGCTGCGTGACGACGAACGACCCGAGCTTCTTGTCGTTGTCGTAGGTGAACTCGACCTTGAGCTTGGGGTAGCCCGGCGTCATCACCCATTGATCGAAGAGTTTTTGCAACGAGCGTCCGGAATGCTTCTCGAGCATGCGGCGGAAGTCGTCGGTCTCGACGACCTGGTGGGAGTAAGTCTTCAGATAGTCACGCACGCCTGCCCAAAAGCAATCGTCGCCGAGCTCCTTGCGGATCGTGTGCAGGCGGCAGGCGCCGCCCGGATAGAGGTGGCGGTCGTACATTTGCCACGACGACGTGAACTGGCGCGTCATGAGGGGACGCATATAAGAGGCGTCGGCTTCGCCGAAGTAGCCTTCGGCGTTGACGTACAGGTCGTAGAGCTGCTCGTCCCGGCTGACCGAGTCCTCGAGCCAGCAGGTTTCCATGTAGGTCGCCCAGGATTCCTTCAGCCAGGCGTGGGCGAAGTCGCGGCAGACCACGAGGTCGCCGAAATAGGAGTGCGCCATCTCGTGCACGTTCACCTGGTCGGTGAGCCAGGTCACTTCCTGGGCGCGCGCCTCGTCGCAGATGAAGCGGTCGCTCCAGCTGACGAGCGAAATGTTTTCCATGGCGCCGCCGAAGGCCGGCAGCGCGAACTGGAAGTACTTCGGGAAGGGGAAGGCGAGATCCAGCTTCTTCGTCATCCACTCCATGATCGGGCGCGTCCGGCCGAACGTCCGCTCGAGATCCTTCGGGCTGAATTCCTTCGCCGCGAAGTAGGCGAGAGGCACGCCATTGACGTCGCCGTCGTCGAAGCGCGTGAAGTCGCCGATCGCGAAGCAGACGAGGTAGCTCGGGCAACGCTGCTCCAGGCGCCATTCCGCTGTCTTCGTGCCGTCGCCGTTCTGCTTTTCGCCGACAAGCTTGCCGTTGGCGAGGATGGTCAGATTTTCCGCAGCGCGCAGATGGAATTCGAGCGTCGTGCGCACGTTCGGAAGGTCGATGCAGGGGAGCCAATAGCGCGCGAGCTCCGTCTCATGATCGGTCGCGGCGTAGGTGGCCTTGTTCGGGCACTCCTTAGTCGGGCGCATGAAGAAGAGACCGGAGCGGGGCTTTTCGACCCGGTACTTGATCTCGGCCTGGCGCTCTTCCTTCAGCGCAAAGGGCTTGTCCCAGGTGACCTTGATTTTCTTACCTTGGTAGGCCCACTTCATGGGGAGACCCGACGAGTCTGAAACGGCGACGTCGAGGAAACCGATGGCGTCGAACTCGATCGCATGGACTCCGGCCCGGTGCGCGAGGACCTTCTGGGTCACGCTTCCCGCCGCTGACTCCGACTGTATATCAATGAAAAGATTGATTTTTGTGTGGACCGGCTAGAGCTCCAGGCTCGGCGGGTAGTGCTTCGTTGCGCCGCTGCCGCCAAATCCGCCGCCGCGGCAGCCGCAGCCTTTGAGTCCCTCGAAAGCATGGGCGTGATTCCAGGCGGGCATGACTCAAATCCTCAGGGAGTTCGGGTTCATAAGGATGGGTTTCATAGCAGGCCCGGGACTGGGGTGTCGACCGCTAAACCCCCTGATGGACGCCGGTTTCCGGTTGACAGCGAGGGGCCGTTTGACCAATATGGCAGGCTCTCAGCGCCTAAGGGCCTCTCGCTAAGGAAAAGCAAAATGTACGCGGTCGTCGTCGCCGGTTCCCGGCAGTTCAAAGTCAAAGAGGGTGAAACGCTTACGATCGACCGGGTCCCCGGTGCGGCCGGCGAGAAGTTCATCTTCGACAAAGTGCTGATGATTGGCGGCGCCAAAGTCGTCGTCGGCGCTCCTCTGGTCGCTGGCGCGTCGGTGGAAGCAACCATCAAGACGCAGATGAAAGACAAGAAAGTCGTCGTCTTCAAATACAAGCGTCGCAAGAACTACAAGCGTACGCAGGGTCACCGTCAGCCGATCACGATCCTCGAAATCGGCAAGATCAAGGCTTAAGGCTAAAGTAGCTTCAAAGGGTTTTTGCGATGGCACATAAGAAAGCCGGTGGTAGTTCCAGAAACGGTCGTGACTCGAATCCGCAATACCGCGGAGTGAAGGTCTACGGCGGCCAACAAGTCACTGCGGGCAGCATCCTCGTTCGCCAGGTCGGCGCGACCATCGTCGCCGGCACGAACGTCGGCCGCGGCCGTGACTTCACGCTGTTCTCCAAGATCGACGGCTTCGTCGAGTACGCGGGCACCAAGGGCAACAAGAAACGCGTCAGCGTTCGCGCCCTCGCCTGATCGCGTTCCTGCATAGAGCCTTATAAACAAACTGGTCACTCCCAGGCTCACGAGCGCAATCATGAAGTTCATCGACAGCACGCAGATCCTGATCCGCGCCGGCAAAGGCGGGAACGGGATCGTTTCGTTCAAATCCTCCAAGGGCAAGCCCAAGCTCGGCCCTGACGGCGGCGACGGCGGTATCGGCGGCAGCGTCTACATGCGCGGCAACGCGCAAGACAACACGCTGAGTTCGCTCCGCTACCGCTCGCTCTACTGCGCGGAAGACGGCGTTCGAGGCGGCCCCAACGGCTGCCGCGGCGCATCCGGCGAAGACCTGATCATCGACGTGCCGCTGGGTACCGTCGTGCTCGACGCGGAGACGGGCGACCGGCTCGGCGAGCTCCTCGAAGACCAGGAACTCCTGCTCGTGGGCAAAGGCGGCATGCGCGGCCTCGGCAACATCCACTGGGCGACCTCCACGCACCAGACGCCCGAAGAATGGAAACCGGGCCAGCCAGGCGAAGAGCGCGAGCTCAAGCTCGAGCTGAAGCTCCTGGCCGACGTCGGCCTCGCTGGCTTCCCGAACGCGGGCAAGTCGACCTTCCTCAGCGTCGTCAGCGCCGCCCGCCCCAAGATCGCGGACTATCCTTTCACGACGCTCACGCCGAACCTCGGCGTCGTCGAGTTCCAGCACTTCAACGACTTCAAGCTCAGAAGCCTCGTCATCGCCGACGTCCCGGGACTGATCGAAGGCGCCAGCGAAGGCCGGGGCCTCGGCCTCGAATTCCTGAAGCACCTCGAGCGCACCAGCCTGATCATGTACGTGGTCGACGGCTTCGGCCTCGAGCACGAACCGTTGGAAGCGCTCGCCGTCCTGAAGCGCGAGCTCGCCAACTTCAGTCCGGAGCTCGCGGCCAAACGTTTCGTCGTCGTCATCAACAAGACCGACCTCCTCGACGAGGAAACCCTCGCCAAACTGAAGGCCGACATCGCGGCCTTGGGCGACGAAGTCCTCACCATGTCGGCCGCGACCCGCCTCAACATCGATCCGGTGAAGAACCGGCTGCTGGAACTCGTCGGCGAAGAAAAAGCCCGCAGGGCCAAAGCCGAAGAACTTCACGACATCGACGTCGACCTCTCGACCGCGGACGACGAAGGCCATGTCGGACTCAACTGAACGCCTCGACCTGGTCGTCTACGGCGGCTCGTTCGATCCGCCCCACGCCGGACACGTCGAAAGCGCCAAAGCCGCTCTCGCGCGGTTCCCCGGCGCGCGCCTGGTCGTGACGCCCGCTCCGGCGCCGGCCGGCGCCGCCGGCGTGCATAAGCACCCGACCGCTCCCTTCCCGGCCCGCCTCGAGCTCTGCCGCCTGGCCTTCGCGTCGCTCGACGGCAACGTCGAGGTCTCCGATATCGAAGCGACGCTGCCGCGTCCGAACTTCACCGTGACGACGCTCAAGACGTTCAAGAACCGCTTTCTCAAAACGACGCTCGGCTTTCTCATGGGCCAGGACCAATGGGAGTCGCTGGCGCGGTGGAAGGACCCGGATGAGATCGCCCGCCTCGCGCGCCTCATCGTCGTCCCACGAGCTGGAGCGCAGACTCTTGCCTCCGAGTCCGACACGCGCTGGCCGGCGGTGCTCCTTCCGGAGCGCGTGTCGGAAGCCAGCAGCACCAAGATCCGCGAAGACCTCGGCGCCGGCCGTAAACTACCCGCCGGCTGGTTGCCGGAAGCCGTCGACGCCTACATCCGCAATCACCATCTCTACGGAACCTAAAGGACCTTTATGACCCCGCTCGAAATCGCCAAAGAAGCCATGCTCGCCGCCTCGGACAAAAAAGCCGTGCGCCCGGTGCTCCTCGACCTCAAAGGCGTCTCGGACCTCTGCGAGTACCAGTTCATCTGCTCGGGAGAGAACGAACGCCAGACGCGCGCCATCGCCGACGCCATCGAGGACCGCTGCAAAAAAGTCGGAGGCGTCCGCCCGATCGCGATCGAAGGCAAGCAAACCGGCAACTGGATCCTGCTCGACTACGGCTCGACCCTGATCCACATCTTCTACAACTATATCCGCGACTATTACGCTCTGGAACAGCTCTGGCCCAAAGCGAAGTTCCTGCCGGTCAAAGAAGGCTGACCCTCCGTGCGTCTGCGCGTCATCAAGATCGGCAAGGTCGCTTACGACGAGATCCGGAACCTTGCCGCGATGTACGAGCAGCGCCTCGCCCCGTTCGCCAAAGTCGAGAACGTCGAAATCAAAGAAGAGGACCAGCTCGAGCGGCTCCTCCTCTCGCCGAAGTCGGACCATCCCGTCGTGCTGCTCGACGAGCGCGGGAAAGTCCGGACCTCCGTCGAGTTCGCCCAGAACCTCCAAAAGTGGACCGACGATCCTCAGGTCAAGACTCTGACCTTCGTCATCGGTGGCCCGCTGGGAGCCAGCACCTCGCTCCGCGGCAAAGCCACCACCACCTTCAGCCTCTCCCCCGCGACGTTCACGAGTGACCTGGCCTGGCTGCTCCTTTGGGAGCAGATCTACCGCGGCTACAACATCCTCCGCGGCACCGGCTATCATCACGATTGACGCGGCCCAGCCCGCCCCTTAGACTTTTTCCAAGCGATCATTCCTTATATCCTGGAAAAAGGTCCGACCCATGAAGCGTATCTCAGCGCTCCTCGTTGCGTTGACCCTGCCTCTTGGCTGCAAAACCACCGAGCCGGACGCCTCGTCGCAGGTGAAGGACTTCGACACCGGAGCTAATCCGGAGCTGACGATCGCTTTCGACGGCCAGTTCGGATTCTGTCCAAACGCTCCGAAGTTCAACATCGTCAACGCCTACTGGCTGACGCTCGCCTCCGCTTACGTCTACGCGACCAAAGACCGGGTCACCGAAGTCGCGGCGGGCCTCCAGCAACAAATGGGCGAGGCTCCACTCAAAGTCGACTTCCTGGCGAGCAAGGACTCGGCCAATCCCCTGGACCCTTCGACCCAGGCGCTCTGGATCGAGACGAACGACGTCGCCATACTCGCTTTCCGCGGCACGCCTCTCGACCGCTTCGACGTCCAGGACGTCGTCTCCGACGCCAAAGCCCTGCCGGTCGCATTTCCCGGCGGCGGCAAAGTGCACAAAGGCTTCCTTAAGGGCCTCGACAGCGTCTGGGACCAAGTGCAG
>JAYVBB010000258.1:0-9622 GCA_043750715.1 Pseudomonadota bacterium
GTGGTGAATGGAGTGAAAGCGCCAGAGGAACGGTACCTTGTGCAGGCACAGGTGAATGGTGGCTTCGGCCAGGTCCGCGATCAGGACGGCCAGGAAAAACTGCACGACCAGCGGCAGGTGCGCGATGCCTTCCTGCAGCACGGGAACAGCCAGGTACTTGGTCGCCTGGGTCGCGGGCAGGAGTATGGCGATCGAAAGAATCTGGAGCGGCAGGTGGGTGGACATGAAGTACACCACGTCCAGCGTCCACTCTTCCCGGAAAGTCCCCTGCTTCGGGTACTGCGGCCAGAGCCGCTCGATCGGCACGTAGATCAGGGCCATCAGGAACAGATCCAGCAGGAACCAGTCGAGCCCAATGGCCGGACCATCGTGCAGAGCCTCGTTGATCTCGACGCTCGACCCGCCCAAGGCCGTTGCCGCGACTGCAAGCAGCATTCCAGTCAGCGCCAGGAGCTTTTTTTTGCGTAGAAGAGTGGAAACGACGCCGCACACTATGGCCGCGACGATCAGGCCCTGAATCAACAGGCGCATGGTCTGCATCGGATAATGAATGCGCAGCTCGGGCGAACTCAGAATCTGCGGATAGTGGAGGCACAGCACGCTGCCGAACGACAGCACCCCGAAAAACGCCGAAAGAACGCCGCTCCACCAGCCCGAGCCGAAGGCCCCCGATTCCGCGTCCCCAAAGAATTCGTTGATCTTTTGTTCGATCACGATGCCCCCAAACGCAAGTCCATCTCATAATTCTAGCGGACGGACGGTTGGGGCGCCATTTGGCGGTCTAGAAGCCTAGATCCGCCAGAGGGAAACCACTGGGTTTTTCGGTGCCTTTTGGCGAAGCCTTTACTAAGCCAAGAGCCTTCATCCACTTCACGGTGAGGAAGCCGAAGTCGTATTCGGACGGGTCATGGCTCAGGCGCAGGATGTTCGGGTAGTGATGATGGTTGTTTTGGAAGCAAGCGCTGAAGCTCGCCGTTACCGGGAGCCATTCCCTGATGTTCATCGCGTTGTCGTGCGAGTCGTTGTAGCGGCGGTAACCGAACCGGCGATCGTGCGTCCAGTAGTTCTGGATCATGTTCACCCAGAGGGCGAAGGCACGGAAACCGATCCACAGCGTCGCGGCATAGACCAGGTCGCCCGCCAGCCACCACAGCAGCGCAAAATTCAGACTCTGCGCCACGACGGCAAAGACCTGGTTCGACACGAGGCGGAAGGTAAAGGACTTCAGGATCGCGTCGTGGGCCAGGTTACCTTCGCAGGGGTAGGGAAAGACGCAGAGGTACATCGTCTTCCAGAAGCCGTCGCTTTCCAGCTTGTTCGGGTCCCCGGAGTGGTCGGAATGCTTGTGATGGTGGCGATGGCGATTCACCCATTTGATCGGGTCGACGTAAACTCCGACCGAGTTGTTGAGGACCGTGACGGCCTTGATGAACCAGTCTTTGTAGTCGAGCGACCGGTGCGCGATCCCGAGGTGAATCAAGTCGGACAGGTAGAGACCGGCAAGGAACCACATGGCAATCAGATACGCCGAGCCGAGCAGCGCGCCGTTGACGGCGCCGAGACTCGGCGGCGCGAAGAAGCCGCAAGCGAGCGCATAAACCAAGAGGACCAGGTAGCCGGATACGTTGTAAATCTTCATTTGAGAAGAAGCTACCGACGTACCCGGAAGCCGTCAAGGCTGAGCGCGGCAGAGCTCCAACGCCTGAGCGGAGCTCATCTGGCGGTAAGCTTCCACCCAGCAATCGACGCGTGTCGTGGAGCCGCCGAGCTTGCAGAGCAGGATCGAATCGTCCGTGTTCAGGTGGCGGTAGGCTCCCACGTAGCAGGCCGCGGTCGCGGCGGTGCCGCGAGCTTCGCAGAGTTCCACTGATCGGTCAGTGTTCAGATGGCGATAGGCGTCGACGTAACAGGTTGCCGTCTGCGTCGTGCCGCGGTTTTTGCAAAGCCGGATCGACTGGTCGGTGTTGAGGTGGCGATAGGCGTCGACGTAGCACTTGGCAGTCTCGACCGTCCCGCCGTTGGCGCAGAGCTCGCGCGCCTGATCCGAGTTGAGGTGGCGGTACGCTTCGGTGTAGCAGGCCGACGGCTGGCCGTCCCCCGGATCGCGGGCGATGCTCAGTGATTCGTCGAGCAAGCTGTTCAGCTGCTGCGTTTGGTTGGTCGTCATCGTGGTCGACTCGAGCACCTGCAGCAGGGCGCGGGTCTTGCGCAGGAGCTCGGTGTTGTCCGCCTGGGCGGCGGTCGAAAAGATCAGGAGACCAAGAAAAAGGGCGCGCATGGGGTGCCTCGGGAAGTTTTGGGGGAGGCCGGGATGGCCGGCAACTTTTATCAGGGGCGGGAGATCGGCGCAAGACGTCGGAATGACGCGCCTTCTAGCCCTCAAAAAATCTCTGGGTTGGCCGCCGTTTCGACCGATAAACAGGGCGGAAAGGGAGACGATGCCGAACTACCGCGCCCATACCACGATCAACCTTCTGGCCATGAGCGGGCTGAGCTACGCCGCGGTGAAAACCTACGGCATCGAGCCTTCCCTCGTCGCCATCGGCGCTGTGGCTTTCACGACCGCGACTCTGCTTCTTTCTCCCGACCTCGACCTGAAGCACTCGTCGCCGACGCGCAACTGGGGGCTGCTCCGGTGGCTCTGGCGCCCCTATCAGATGCTCTTCAAACACCGCGGCCTGTCGCACAGCTTGTTCTTCTCGAGCTTTACGAGGCTCGGCTATCTGCTGGCTCTGGCCCTGCTCGCTTTGATCGGACTGCAGACGTGGAGCGACCCTTCGCCCGCGGCGATCGCCGCATCTGCATCGATCCTGCCCGGACCGGCGGCGGCGGTTTTGCATGCGCACGGAGTGCCGATGGCCGCCGCAGCCGTCGGCATCGCGCTATCGGACGCCTGTCACATCGTGACCGACCGGATCGTGTCGGCGCTCAAAGCGTTTACTAAGATTTTCTGAACTTACGAAGGCCTCAACGGTGCCCCGGGCACTGGTCCGCCGCGTTCGCCAGTTTCTTGCCTTCGCAGTAGGCCCAGCGATCGATGGCCTCCACCGTCGGGTGCTGGCAGGATCCGTCCATCCGCGTGTGGCTGATCCACTTCAAGAGGCCCCGCGGGGCGTTGTAGTGCCAGAACGATTTGTAGCCGACGGCTTCCGTGCGCGCGGCGGTGTAGTCGTTGTTCCAATGGTAATAGCTCGACGGGGCCCCGTCGAATCCAGCCAGCGCCGCCAGATACGGAGGCTTGTTGACCTGCACGTATTTCCAGATGTGAAAGGAGAGCTTCATGCAGCGGCGCGCCGCGTCGCTGCCGGCGTCGAATCCCCACTGAACCCGGTCGGGGTAGGGAGACGGATGACTGTCGCTCGCCTCGTCGTAGACGTAGGGCCAGTATTCGAAGCCGCCCGCTTCCGGATCCGCGAGCGCGTCGATTTCGGCGCCCGGGACGGTGACGTTGTAGAGAGACAACACGTCCGTACTGACGACCGTCGTGTGCGCGCGGTCGGCGACGTAGGCGTCGGACGCTGCGTCGGCAAAGACCGAAGAAGTGAGTCCGGAAACGGCGGCAGCGGTCAGCAGCAAAGCGACAGGGAAACGCATGATAAATCCTCCTGAGGTGCCGGCAAGGTACCAGGGATGCGGCGCCTCCGCCAAGCGTCTACTTGAAGATCTTGGTCGGATCGTGCGCCTGCGCGGCGCGGGCCGCCTGGAGTGACGCAAGCCATGCCGGGCTGGCGCGCAAAGCGGACAAGCGCGAATCCTCGTTTGCAGGCGCACCCGTCGCCGCGGCCGTTTCGACTCCCAGCACGAACAGACGGAGCTGCGCCGTCGCTTCGGGGTCTTTCGTCTGCGCGAGCGACGCGATGGCCAGACTCCCCGCGCGCTGCAGATCTTTCGCGTAGTACGCTTCGACCGCCTCGCGCATGACTTCCCGCACTCCGGCCAGCTTCTGGTGCCGCTTGATCTCGATCAAAGCCTGACCGTTGCTCGCCGCGAACCAGGCGACCATGACCAAAGACCATGTCCAACCCGCGGCGTAGGCTCCGGCACCGCACGCGAGGGCAACGGCGAGCGAGACGACGAGAGCCGGCACCTCGGCCTTGGCTCCGAGCCTGTGCCGCATGACGCTTTGCAGAATATGGCCGCCGTCCATCGGCACGATCGGCAGGAGATTGATGATGCTCCAGCCGACGTTGACCCAGAGCAAATCGAAAAAGAGCCGGTCGGGCATGGAAATCCCCGCGAACCGCGGCAAAGCCCGGCTCACGCCGAAAACCACCAGGGCGACGCCGAATCCCGCCAGCGGCCCGGATACGCTCACGACGGCATCCTGAAGATGGGACAGGCGCGGGCCGCCGGTGCTTTGCGTCAGGCCGCCCATGCCGTGAAGCGTGATGCGGCTCCCGTGTCCGTACCGGCGGAACGCCAAGGCATGGCCGAGCTCGTGGGCCATGACCGAGAACGTCACGACGACCAACCACTCCGCGAGCAGCAAAGGAGCGTTGATTCGCTCGAATGCCAACACGGCAGCCAGGACGAAGAAAGAAAATTGGAACTTGATGCCGAGTCCCGGTTTTGCGGACGGATTCGCCATGGTGGGAGCTTATGCGTTTGGCGCGGCCCTGGCCAGAGAATCAACCGGCGGAATGTTCCTGCCGCTCCCGCTGGGCGTTTTTCTCACGACGCTTTCGCTTGGCTTCGGAATGCCGCGTGTCGTCGTCCCGGTCACAAAACCCGAGCTGCTGCCTGACGAGGTGGCGAAACACCTCCAGCATGCCGTCGTGCCGCAAGTCGCCGTCGCCGGCAAGCGCCGCGCGGCGAGCCAGCACCGCGTGAATCGCCTCGACGGTCGAGACACAGGCTGCACTCGGCTGAGTGCGCACGCAAAAACGCGAAGGTGCGGCAGGTACGAAGGCCGTCGCCGGCAGCTTCGCCACCGAGGGGCTCATGCGCATGATCTTGGACGTGTGACTCCACTTGCAGTCGAGCACCCACAGCACGAGCGGCTCGGCGTCGGGAGCCGCGGCCGTCTCGAGCACGTCGTCGAGAGGCAGGGCGTCCCGCTTTGGGAAAAGCATGACGTTGCGACGCCCCGGGGCACTCAGCAGGGCTTCGACGCGCGCGTCGCCGCCGAAGTTGTAGCCGACCACGACTTCGGAGTTGGTCATCGACAGGTGCGCCATCCGCGCCGTCGCGATCGGGTTTCCCCATTCAGAAGGGTTTTGCAGAATCACGAACTGGATCGGCGACACGAACGGCTTGACGAGGTGGCAGTAGCAAGTAACCGCCGCTTTCCAGCAGCGTCCGCAGGTCGGACGACGCTCCAGCATCGGCGGGGGAGTGCGGCGTGCCAGGAACTTTGAGAGCGTCATGCGTTCGTCGGTCATCGCCCTAGAATATCACCGACCATCCGCCTGAGCCCTGGGAGACACAGCTGAACCCCGAAACGGGTCCTTTTGGCCCTATAGGGGGTTAATTTTAAAGGACTTTTTATGGCACATCCCCTGCAACGACCAAGTCAGGGGGAACTGACATGAACACCAAGCTCATTGCAATCGTAATCGATGCCACCAACGCCACTCCTTGTGGAATGCTGCTCGCGCGCCTTTTCAGCACGGTGGTCAACGTCCGGATCGCGTCGAACATCCTCGTAGTGTTGGATGATCTCCGCCAGACGGCGCCCGACATGGTCCTGTATCCAGCCGATCTCAACGAAGAGATCGTCCATGCTCTGCTCAAGGAAAAGCGTTCGAGCCGGGGCTTGCTGCGCTTCGTCGTGATCGGCTGCAAAGGCCTGACCAAGGAAGACGCCGCGGCGGTCGAACGCCGCGCGCTGGCTGCCTGAGAGCCCTGCTCAGGCCATCGTGTAGATCTTGTTCACGACCTTCCAGCCCTCGCTGGTTTTCAGCAGCGCCAGGTAGTCCGTGAAGCGGTATTCGGGAAAGACCAGCTCGACGCGCGCGACGGCAGCGTCGCCATGCTGGTCGATCCCGGCGACCTTGGAGCTCGCCTGCGGGAGCGTCGTGCCGCCCTGGCGGCGCTGCTCGATCCGGGTGAACCAGGACGCGGTCGCCGTGCTTTCGATCTTGCCTTCGGAGGCCGCGATCAGCTTGGCGTCTCCGTCGAACGCTTTCCGGAGTAGCGCAGTGTCCGAGCCCAGGAAGCCGTCGATGTAGTTCTGGACCGTGGCGCGAATGGCGGGTTCTTCCGTCTGGCTGGCGTGGAATTCCATGGTGTCTCCTTCAGTTGAGATGAGCGTTTCGCCATGCGGCGGGATTTTTGAGGATCGCGCGGCCGACTGCCGCGAGGGAAATGCGCCCCTGGCTGACCGCGTCGTCGATGTATTCGCCCGTTTCGATGCCGCCGACGCCGATGACCGGGGCTGAGACGGCCGCCTGGATCCGGGTGGCTTCCTCGACGAGATAACCCTGCTCCCGGCGTTCCTTCGGCCGACGCCAGCCACCAAGGCCGGACGACACGCTGACGACGTCGAGCCCCGCGGCAAGCAGGCTTCGCGTCACGACGATCATGTCGTCGACGGTCAGACCCCCCGGGATGAAGTCCTGTCCCGGAATGCGGGCCGCCAAGATCAACCTCGGCTGTTCGCGGTGGAGGCGACCCACGATTTCCCGGAGCATGCGGCAGCGTCCGGCCGGGTCGCCGCCGTAGGCATCGCTCCGCTGATTCGTCAGCGGCGAAAGCCACTGATTCAAGCCGTAACCATGCGCCGCATGAAGCTCGACCAGATCGAAGCCCGCGGCGACGGCCCTGCCGGCTGCCAGCGAAAAAGCTTCTTGCCAGTGCGCCACGTCGCCAAGCGACATCGGAGTCGGCACTTCCAGGTCGCGATCCTTCGCCGGCACACGAATGGCGGAAGGCCCGAGCACGACGCCGCCGGTCAACTCCCGGGTCGTCTTCGCCCCGCCGTGCACGAGCTGCAGGCCGGCGACGGCGCCGCTCGCCTTGATGATCGTCGCAATCTCGGCCAGCCCGGCGACGTGCTCGTCGCTCGAGGCGCCGAGCTGATGCGGCTCGCTGCGACCGCTCAGGGTCACGAACGTGTATTCGACGTTGATCAAACCCGCGCCCGACTCCGCCAAACGGCGATAATGGGCCCGGGTCTCGTCTGTAACGAAGCCATGGACGTCCGCAGTCTCGGACGCCATGGCAGGAACGACGATGCGGTTCGCGAAGGTGAGGCCTCGAGCGAGGATCAAGGGACTTAGGCGCGGGTGGGATACGGGAAGCGACATGGCGGGTTCCTTTGTTGCCGGCGCAAGATAAGGCAAAACGTCTGCCTTGAAAAGAAACAGTTGATCGTGTATCATTTCGATTATGGAAACGTTTGAATTGCGCTATTTTCTGGCCGTCGCCCGCCGCGAAAACCTCCACCGCGCCGCGGGCGACATCGCGATTTCACCGGGGTCTTTGAGCAAGGCGATCGCCCGCCTCGAATCCGAGCTGGGTGTGAAGCTCTTCCGACGGATCGGCCGGAACATCGAGCTGACCAGCAACGGCTCTGCCTTGCAGACGCGTGCGGCCGAGATCGTCCGGCTCGAGGAAGCCACCCGTCTCGAGCTCCAGGGGAAGACCGGTCACCTCAACGCCCGGATCGCCGGCCCGGAGATCGTACTCAGCGGCTTCGGCCTGAAACTGACCAAAGACCTGCGGCGCCGCCATGCCTCGCTCAACATCGAATTCCTTGCCGCCGACGACCAGGAAACGCTCGCCCTGGTGCAGCAAGGAACGGCGCATCTCGGTCTGACGACGGGGCCCGTGCCTCGCGGGCTCAAGGCGAAAACTTTGACGACGTGCGTCTTCCAGACGGTCGTCGGTAAGGGTCATCCGCTTTATGCTCAGGCGAAATCCGGCCGCGTCGTGCCCGTCGAGGAGGTCCTGACCCACGCCTTTGCGTCGGCCCCCGGCGTCTTGGGCAACATGACGGACGTGCAGGCTCCGGACGGCTGGCGCGACGACATCTTTCCCCGCCGCATCGGCTTCGTCACGTCGAGCCTGAAGCTGATCGAGGAGCTGGTGAGCGACGGCCTGGCCATCGCCTACCTTCCCGACTATCTCGTCGACCGCATCCAGGCACTGCCGCTCAAAATCTCAGGCTGCCCTTACACGTGCCGCCAGGACCTCAAGCTCGTGGCCAAGAATCCGCGCGACGTCAGTTGGCTAAATGAGCTCTTTTAGATCGCCGGGCGGTGCCGCTCGATGCAGACCGAGTTCCAGATCTGAATCGACAGCACGGCGAACAGCAGGCGGGCGTTCACGTCGTTGCCCTGGCCGACGCGTCGAGCCAGGTCGTCGACCTTGTCGAACGCGAAGTAGCCGGCCGCCTCGATGCTCTTCCTGCTCAGAGTCGTTTGCCGCAGCCCGGCAATCCGGTCCGCAAACCAGGCATCCAGCCTGACGCCGAAGCCGTGCTTTTTGCGGGAAATGATTTCCGGGGGCAAGCAGCCGGCAGCCGCGTCCTTCAACAGAGCCTTCGGTCGGAAGCGGCGCATCTTGTAGGCAGGCGGCATCGTCGCCGCGAACTCCACCAGCTCGCGGTCGATGAGCGGCACCCGCACTTCGACCCCATGCGCCATGCTCATCTTGTCCGCATAATTAAGATTGTGGTCGCCGAGAAAGTGCCGGAGCTCGAGCAGCAGCATGGCGTCGAGCGGGTCCAGCTCCTCGCCGAACTCTTTCAACGGCAAGGCAAAGCGCGTCCGCTCGTCCTGCCGGGGATGCGACCGGAAGCGTTCGCCGAGGAGGCTCTCGACGCCCTGCGCATGTGCCGACATGTAGTACTCGACGAGCCGCTCGGACTCCGAGAGCGAAGACGCCGAGAGCGCGCGTCGAACCTTGCGCAAAAACGTCGGGCCGTCGACTGCCGTGTCCTCGTCGGTCTTGACGACGCGTGCCACCATCGAGGTCAATTGAGCGGCCAGGCGGGGAGCCCTTCGACGCATTCTTTCGATATAGGCCGCCCGGTGGCGCGGATAACCGCTGAAAACGTCGTCCCCACCGATGCCCGAGAGCAGCACCTTCGTCCCTTGCCTCGAGGCCGTCTGGCAGATCAGGTAGCTGTTGATTGCCGCGACGTCGGCGTGCGGCTCGTCCATGTGGTAGATGACTTTTTCGAGAAGGTCCAAGCTGGACGGCTGCACGGGAACGTCGTGCAACCGCACGCCCCGCTTTTTGGCGAACTGATGGGCGAAGTGGTTGTCGTCGAGCGCTCCTTCGAGTCGGGTCGAATCGAGGATCGTGAAGCAGTCGATGCCGCGGCCGCCGGCTTCCGCCATGGCTTTGGTTACGACGAGGGACGAGTCCACCCCGCCCGACAGGAACGCTCCGACCGGCACGTCGGAGACCATTTGCCTGGTCACCGCCGCGGAGACCTGGCGTTCGGTTTCGGCCACGGCGTCGCGATAAGAGAGGCTGGTGTAGGTTCCGGAAAACGGCAGGCGGTAGAACGACGACTTCCGCGCCAACCTGCCGTCGCGGATCACCGCGACTTCGCCCGGCTCGAGCTTGGACACGCCCTGGTACGGCGTGTCGGGAGCCATGCCGTACAAAAAGATCATGAATTGCCGGAGAACATCGAGATTCGGCTCGAAGCGCAGCCCGGCCGCCGTCA
>JAYVBB010000259.1:0-2884 GCA_043750715.1 Pseudomonadota bacterium
AGCAACTCGTGTCACACGCCGACACGGCTTACCGCTTCGCCTTCGCCCTAACGCTGAGCCTCGACGGCGCAGCGAAGTGCACCAAGAAAACCTTCCAGCACCTTTCCGCCAACTTGGAGAAGGCGCACGGCAACGGCGACGCCAACACCACGTTGCTGCTGATCGCCGAGACCTGGAAGGCCGTGCAGGAAGCGAAGGGTCAGAAGTTCGCCGAGGGCCAGTCCGCCGTGACCAAGGTCCTGAAACCTTTGTCTCTTGAAGCGCGTGCCGCTCTTGCGGCCGTAGACGTCGCGGGCCTCCCGCCGGCCGACGCGGCGCGAGCCTTAGGCTGGGCCGAGAAGGACCTGAGAACGCACCTGGCGAAAGCCCGAAAAGCACTGATGGCGAGCACGTTGGACGTTTGAAGCTCTACCTCTAGGGGATTTGCACATGGCGTTTTCGCCGACCGATCTTGCCAACGACGACTTCCTGTACTCCTACCTAGCGGAGTATCTCGACGGCGAGTTGCCCAAGGATCTCGCAGGTCGTTTCGAGCAGTTGACCAAGAACCAGGAAAAGCTTCCGGACCAGTTCAACGCCACGCGCGGCCGGCTCCAGCTGTCCCTCCAAAGCTACTACATGAAGGACGGGGAGCTCTCGGAGCTCCGCGCCATGGTCCAGGACCCGGCCGTGAAAGCGACCAAGGAAAACACCAAGATCGAGCAGCTGGGCCGCGGCGAGATCGCCAACATGCTCGTCCGCCGGCTAGTGCTGGTCGCGATTGCCGCCGGCGTCATCGGCTTCTGCATCTGGAAGTTCGGGCCGTCGCGCGAGCAGAAGTTCAAGCCGCTCGAATACCTGGGATACGAGGCGGTGGCGATCGAAGAAGACCCGCGCGAGCGCGTCAACCTGCCGAGCCACGACGTCAAGGAAGTGCGCGCCTACCTCGCGAGCTACCCGGGCCTCGAGTTCAAGCCCAAAATGCTCAAAACGATCGCCAAGAACTGGGACCTCGAAGGCGCGACGATCATCGACTACGAAGTCGCCAAAGTCGTGGCCGTCATCTACTCGAACAGCACGTCCAAAGAAAAACTCTTCCACTTTTCCTACGCCGGCGAGCTGTCCGATCTGCCGCCGTCCGAGACCGGTAACATGCGCGGTCTCACTTTCCAGACCTATGCCTCCGACGAGCTGAATCTCATTACCTGGCAGTCGGCTCCCGGAGTGGTTTCGCTGCTCGTCGGCCGCCGCAGCGCCCCCGAGCTCGCGGAAATTGCCTTGGCGGGAAGGAGCTGAGATGGCTCTCGGCATCTCGCACCGCGTCGAAGGCGGGGTTCACTTCGTCGGCGGCACCGTCGACGAGCATGCCGATTTCCAGATACTGCTCGAGGACCGTTCGTCGGTCCTGAAGATCAACCTCCGTGAGTTGAAGTGGATCAACAGCCTCGGCGTCCGCAAGATGGTGGGGCTCGCGCAGGGCCTCGGCGAACGCGCCGTCGAGTTCCACGAAGTACCGCCGGTGTTCATCGAAGCGATCAACATCATCCCCCTGCTCGTCGGCGGCCAAGCCCACGTCGGGCGGGTCAAGTCGGCCCGCATGCCGATGACGTGCTCTGGAGGCCACACCACCGAGCTGTCCCTTCCGATCTCCCAGGTCTACGTCGGCGGGCAGTTCCAAATGCCCGACGTCCCCTGCAAAGTCTGCAAGATGCCTCTCGATCCCGACCTCGACTCCGAACTCGAGGACTACTTTTTCTTCCTGACCCTCGGTTCCTAAAACTCCGGTAACACAACTTGTCCTATCAGATCCGCACCAACATGATGGCCGCGCGGGCGCTGCGGGAATACGGCGTCAAGACCGACAGGCTGGAAGCCTCGACGGAGAAATTGGCGTCGGGAAAAAGGCTGAACTACGCCAAGGACGACGCCGCGGGGATGTCGGTCTCGGAAAACCTGCGCGCCGACGTCCGTTCGCTCGCAGTCGCCAAACGCAACGCGCTCGACGCCTTGTCGTTCACCGAAATCGCGGAGGGTGGCTTCGTCGAGGCGGCGAACGTGCTGATCCGGCTCCGCGAGCTGGCGGTGCAGGCCGGTAGCGACACCGTCGGGCCGAACGAGCGGGGCTTCCTCGACCAGGAGTTCGTGCAGCTGAAGATGGAGATCGACCGTATCGCGGCCAGCGTCGAGTTCAACGGCGTCAAGCTCGTCGCTGGCTTTCCGGACGGGCCCAAGGGGAGCCAGGCGGGCCTGCCGACGCGCGCGATCGACTACCCGATGGAATTCCAGATCGACAACGACTACTACGCGAAAAGCGATGCGGCCTCGGCGCAAAATCCGGTCGACATCATCCGCTTCGATTCGCGGGATATGGTCGCCTTCACGTCGGGGGAGCATTCGCTCGGCATAGGCGAGGGTGACGAGGGCATCCGGCTGAGGACCAAGGTCCAGGCGCACGAATCGATTCATCGCATCGACGAGGCCCAGAAAATGCTGGCGACGCACCGCGCGACGGCGGGCTCGATCCAGAACCGCCTGAAAGACACGATGGCGAACCTCGGCGTGCAGATCGAAAACCTGATGCAAGCCAACAGCCGGATCATCGACACCGACTTCGCCAAAGAGATCGCCGACTACACGCAGAACAGCATCCTGCGGCAGGGGACCAACGCCATCCTGGCCCAAGCGAACCAGCAGCCAAAGCAGGCGCTGGCGCTGCTCCAGAACGACACCCGGGTGCCCACCATTCTGGTGCAGAACCTCATCCCGCGCAGCATTGTCTAGCCGGGAAGAAGGTCGATCCGCACCTCGGGTGGCTCTTCACGTGGCCCGCGAACGTGACCGGCGAGCCGGCGGTCTCGATCCCCGCCGCGTGGACGAAGGCGGGTCTTCCGGTCGGGTTGCAACT
>JAYVBB010000260.1:0-2130 GCA_043750715.1 Pseudomonadota bacterium
GTCGGTGCGTCATTGCCGCGACGCCAACGTCTACATGATGATCAACCCGCGAATTCTCGGGTCGAACTTCTCGCTGATCGAGCGCTACGGCGAGATCTGCGGTTATGAAATCGTGACCCAGGTGCATGCTTTCAATTCCTATCCCCTCGGCACCGTGGACCAGTTGATGCTCAAGTCCGCTTGGCGCTTTCTCTTGGGAAAACAGGCCCCCGAGCAGGGCGGCCCGTTGCACTACACCTCGGACTGCTTCGTCTTCAAGCGCCGCTAAGTCTTCGGAATAGTTTGGAGTTTTTCTTAGCATAGAAAAGCGCCTAAACTTTCGGGTCCCGGGTGCCGAAATCCCTGTAATGAATGGAACTTCTTACAGGGTTGAGGTTTTCGCAGCACTCATCGTCATCCTCTCCGGATGCGGTAAGAAGACGCTGTCGCCGTCGCTTTCCGGCAAGGCCGAGATCGACGGCTCCTTCCTCGTCAAAGAAGTGGTGCCGTCGGCGGCCTCGTCGGGTCAGACGTTGACGATCCGGGGCTCGGGGTTCAGCGACGACGTCTCGTTCACGATCGACGGGCAACCCCTGGACGTGATCAGCCGCAGCGGCACGTCCGAAGTCGCCGTGCGGATGCCCGCGGGCGTGCCCGGCGCGCGCCCGCTCGTCGTTTCGAAAAATGCGGAGTCTTCGTCGGTGACGGTCCTACGTCTGGTCGACGGCGGCATTCTCGCCGACAACGCGTCGCTCATCTGCGCGGGCCAGGCCTTCTATGACTCTTCGGGACAGGCGATCGCGGGAACGAAAGATTGCACGCCGACGCCGGGAGCGCAGTCGATCAAGACGGAGCTGCTCGCCGTCGGCGCCGTAACGACCGACCGCCTCGCTCCCGAATCCGTGACCGGGACCGCGCTCGCTCCTTCGGCCGTCGAGAGCAAGCATTTGGCTCCTAAAGCCGTGGGCGAAGCAGCGCTCGCGGACGGCGCCGTGACGACTCCGAAGCTGGCGGACAAAGCGGTGAGCGCCCAAAAACTAGCCGCTGCCGCGGTGGGCACCGTCCAGCTTGCCGATGCCGCGGTGACCGGCGCCAAACTCGACGACCGGGCAGTGACGCTCGCCAAGCTTTCCGGCATCGACGACTGCAATGACAGCCAAATCATGAAGTGGAACGCCAACCTCAACGGCCCAGGTCGCGGCGGCTGGGCGTGCGACGACGACCGAGGTCTGAGTGGCGCCGTCTCCGTCACGTCGAGCGACATCACGAACGACACCATTCGCGACGAAGACATTGGGTCGGGCGCTGCAATCAGCCTTTCCAAGCTGGGAACCGGCACCGCGAACATCGACGTCAGCGGCTCGGCCGCGGCTTTCACGGGAAACCTGGGCGGCGAGGTTCAGGGTCCGCAGAGCAATACGACCATCGCGGCGAATGCCGTCACCAATGTGAAGATCGCGGCAGGCGCGGTGACCGACTCGAAAATCTCGGGCAGCGTGACGTTGAAAGGCACGGGCTCCGCCGTCAGCGAGCTGTTCTTTCGCGACAAGACGAACTTCAACGTCCTGGGCTTCAAAGCGCCTCTGACCTTGTCGGGAAGCACCGTATGGACTTGCCGCCGGCTGATTCGGTTGGTAGTGCCGTGCTCGGCTCCAACGGCGGCGACCAGCTCGGCTGGGTCACCTCGCTGTCCCCTTCGGGCGCTGCAACCGGTACCGATCTGACGGGATCCTACCCGGCTCCAACGCTCACGACGACTGGTGTCGTCGCGGGCACCTACCCGAAAGTCACGGTCGACGCCAAAGGCCGCGTCACCAACGGGGCGGGCCTTGCCGCAACCGACCTGCCGATCGCCTCGAGCAGCGCGATCGGAGCGCTCAAGTCGACGACTTCGAGGCTCGTACTCACCGCGGGCGACGTCACGGCGGTGAACGCCGATTTGGTTCCGGGCAACGGCATCATCGGCTCGGCAGTCATCAAAGGGGACGGCACCAACCCGCAGGCGCTGCAGCTATTTAACGGCGCCAACACGTTCCGCGTCAACCTGAAGGCACCCAACGGCCTCACCTCCGATCAGACGCTGACGCTGCCTCTCGCCAATCCGACGGCAAACAACGATGCGCTGGTCGGCTCGACGGCAGGAGTCCTGTC
>JAYVBB010000261.1:0-3461 GCA_043750715.1 Pseudomonadota bacterium
CTTCCTACTAGTCGAATATTCTTCGGCAACCCCGCTGGCGGGCCGACACAATCACCGACGAGAGAAAATTTCCAGTCGGGGTGTAGTTTTGCCAGCTTCATGATCAAAATCCAATTGAACCAGGCATCAGTCATGAAGCCGAAATACCCAAGATTGAACGAACCCTTCGGCGAGCGAGTGTCGGAACCGCCTGGGGCGACGCCGAGACGCACTCCGTTGGGAACCAGGCCAGGTTGGGTAGCGCCCCTCTCCTTGGCCTTTTGCAGCAGAGCCGGGCTCACGGCCGTGCATTTGTGCACGAGACGCAAGAGTTCGTCTTCGACGTCGCTCAAATAATCAGGAAGTAAATTGCTCCGATGAAACTCCGCCCAGTCGTCGAGAATATGGTAGAGGCAAGTCCACCCAGCTGATTTCGACTGGACTGCGATCTGAAGACTCTCCGCCGAGGGCAAGCAGACGAGTACCAGTCCCGTGTCGCTGGTGAACGCCTGAAGCAAACGCCGAAGATGCTGCAGCAACAGCTCGATGGGCAGCGCCAACACCCCTTTCAATTGGCGGTCAGGGTCATAGTTTGCGGGCGCGAAGCCATTGACATCTTTGGCCCCGAAAACGACGGCGTAGCCAAGCTCGACGAAGGCCTTGGCGAGTTGTACCGGCGTTTGTCCCTCGTCCCCCACGTGACTTCCGGAACAGAGAATCACAACCCTCTTGTGACCGTGAGCGGACACATAGGCATCAATACGGGCATTGAATGACTGAACCCAAGCGGGCGGTGGCGTTTTGAAGGAATAGCCCAAGAGGCGCCGCACGAAACGCCGTCGTCGCGACAAGAGCGGAAAGAGCTTACGTTCAATTTTTGTCAGCATCATTCCTGAGTATAGGACGAACAACTGCCCGAATTCCAGGCCAACCGCAGAAATAACTGGGAATGGGACCAGGTCACGTTTCACCGCTGGCGCGCAAACGCAAAGAGCCGCGGCGGCGCCAAGCATTGACACGAAACTTCGTGCTTCTAGCGAATATTGGCGCAGTAGACGTAGGCAATCAAATTCGAAAAGGGAGCCGTTGCCGGAGCCCGGGTCCAGGCGCTCGGTGGGACCGATCGGGCCAATCCCGACGTTGCCGGTCGCCTTGAAGGTCGCGACGTCGCCAAACGCGCCCGCGTTCACGACTCTGATCGTGGCGACGCCGGTATTGTCCGCCCCGTCCCGTTTCGCCGTTGGAGTTGACCCTGTAATTCCGGACATCCGTCAGTGGGCCAGTTGAATCTCTCGCCTATCTGCAATGCCAGGCCATTTTCTCGCATGATCCGGTAGACGCGCTTGTGATTGACCGGGGGTCTGAAGCGCTTCCACCGGCTGGGAGGGCTGCCCGTCATCAGTCGAGGCCTCGACAAAACGAGGCCCGAGCGCCACCTTAGTCGTCTAACATTATTGATTTTTTTCGGCATCACGGGGGCGTCCTTAAGCTCCGCTCAGGGCTAGCCGATCGTGATCTAAAGCCGGAGCTCATCCGAATGAAAAATTTCGCCTTGTGCCTTGCGTCCTCGCTCGTCGTCTTTCCCGCTTGCGGTAGAAAGGCGGACGATTCCAAGCGATCTGGCGTGGTGCCCACTGACGATGTGATCGTCGACGACTCGCCCTACGCGGACCCCGCATTCAAAGCTTTCACGGCTCGGAGCGGACTCGCTTCGAACCTTCTGAAGACCCGGGACGGTGTCCCCAATCGCGGCCCCGTCTCGAATTCACCCGAAGCACGCGAGATGGTCGCTACCAATTGGGACGCGCGCCTTTTCGTGAGCGCCGATGGTAGCGGCTGGATGCTGCGGGTGCTGCGTCCGGAGTCGATCAAGTTCGATGCCTCGGGCACGCCTCTTTTTGGCGAGGACAAGGGCGACGCCGCCTTCTCGGTTCCTTACCGGCTGGCCGCAAACGGCACGCTCGGCTTCGGCATGCGGACGACCCTGGCGATGTTCCGCTGGCCGACCCCGCCTAGCCTGAGCGGCGCGAACCCCTACCCATCCAACGCCGACGGGGTACCCGGACACGGGGGCGCCTATCTCACGTACGACGTCGGGATCATCTCGAACACTTGGTTGAACGCCGCCCAGCCGGATGCCATCGGCGACACGCTCGGGCTTTTGCATGTGCGCATCGTCGTCGCGAATCCGGACACGCCGTACGCGGAGATCCACCATGCGACGTTCGTCGACGGCAACTTCAAGCCGCTCACCTTTAACGGCGGCACAGGCCCGCAGGCGGTCCGCGGGATCGAGCCCACGGTCACCGCCGACGGCAGGTTTATCGTCTACCACCGCCGCAGCTCGGTCGAAGACCGGGACTTTCGTGACGACGTTGCCTACGTCCACCACCAAACTGGGGCCGCTGCAGGCGGCTGGAGCGAGCCGAAGAACCTGGCGCAGCTCTACGCCGACCGCAACACTCTGATTGCGGGCGTGCCGCTCGGCAAGCGCTATCCGTTGGCGCAGCAGCCGTTGCAGTGGCCTCGCGGCCTGCCGACGGAGATCGACGCCAACGAGAACTTTCAACTCGCGTATCCGTGGATGGACTTCTCAGGGCGGACCCTCTTCGGGTCGGTCGGGATGGTCACGGGCCCCAGCGGCCGAGAGGTCAGGCGCGGAACTTGGGTCGCGATCGGTGCCGACACTCGCTACCGGATGCGGACGATCGATGACGCCCGGATGAATCCAGACCGCTCCACGTTGTCGCGTCAGCGCTTCGTCGCGATCGGCCCGACGGGTTCGATGTGGGGCCTACAGCCGACGGCAAAAGCGACGATTCCGCGGCGCAAGGGCGCCAATGTCTACGCGGTGTTCATGGGCGACATCGCCGGTCGCTATGCGGAATTCTCGCTCGAGGACGCCAAGGAGAGCTCCGACATCGTCAGCCTCCCCTTCATCGAGCGGTGGTCGGTGACCGAGCAACCGAATTCTCCGGACTGGCTGCATTCGAAGAAGAAGATCGTCCCGGACTTGGGGCGAATCGAAGACCAGGCTCCTTACGCGCCCGCCGCCGCCGTCTTGCACGGCGCCGCGAAGTTTGCGGAAGACTGGGGCGGGACCCACCGTCGCGGAGGGTACAACGCCCCCGTCACGAACGCTTTCGTCGAAGGTACGTGCTACCGAGGGCAGTGCGTCGGGCTTGCCAGTGGCGGGTCGATCGCCGTGCCGACGCGCCCTACGCGCGTTTTGCAGCTTGCGCGGGGCCTGACGGTGAGCATGTTCGTCAAGGCGACGGCGCCGCTTCTCGCTTACACGGGAGGCAGCGTCTTTCTCACGAGCAGTGGGTCGGACTTCGCGTTTAAGCACCGGCGCGGGTGGATCCATCGGTTCCGAGCTGGCCAAGCAGTGCGCCCAGGCCGGCGTCCGCCGCCTGGTGCTGATCGAGCGCGACGAACAGGCGCTGGAGGAAGTCAGCCGGTTGCTAGCCGCCGAATTCCCG
>JAYVBB010000262.1:0-5975 GCA_043750715.1 Pseudomonadota bacterium
CGTTGCAGGCAGACCGTTCACCCCGAGCCACATCAGCCCGCCGGCGTTTTGCAGCTCCGAGATCGTGAGCAGGCCAACCAGGCGGCCGTGTTCGACGACGGGCAGCTGGCGGCATTTTCTTTCCTGCATCATCCGGGCGCACTCCCGGATCGGCGTCGTCGTGAGCGCGCAAACCGGAGACTTGGTCATGATTTCGCTTGCGCGCGTCGAAAGCGAACCCCCGTTGCCCAAGTGAGTCACGACGTCGCGGTTCGAAATGATGCCAGAGATTTCGCCCGAGGCGTCCAGCAGGACGACGGCGCCGGCCCGCGAGCGGCCGAGTGCTTTGACGACTTCTTTGAGTTTCGCCGTCTCTGACAAAGTGTCGGACGATTTTATCATCAGCTTGCTGGCGGGCATCGACTGCGTCATGCGCTCCTCCGCCCGGCGACAGGCTGGCCCATCTCGGTTTTCTTCTGGATGGCCTTGTTGGTCCACTGAAAGACGAGCAGGGTCCGGTCGTCGATGATGCGGCGGTCGAAGACCTCGTACTTCACGACGAGGTCGGTGATGGTCTCGACGTTGGCATTGGCATCCCGGCTCGCGAGCGAGCGGCGAAGGTACGCCGTGAAGACTTTATAGTCGCGGCTCGACTCCATGAAGCCGTCGCTGATGAACAGCACGAAGCTGCCCCGCTTGATGAGGCGTCGTTCGATCGTCTGGTTGTGGGTCGCGACCAGCTCCGGCGTCCAGAGCTCGCCGAGGTAAGGCTCGAAGGCGTCGTCCAGCGCCACCTTGGGCGAGATGATGACGGGGAACGTGAAGTTCGAACGGTAGACGGAAAGGATTCCGGTTTCCGTCGAGAACTCGGCGCCGATCAGCGAATTGAAGTCCGGTACCGCGTTCATCTCGACCAGCAGCCGCTGAGTCAGCCGGTCGTACTCGACGAAGCGCGAGCCGTCGCCGGCTGTAGCCGGCGCGCCTTTCTCGGCTTCCCAGATGGTCTTGGCGAGCACGTTGCAGGCCGAAGCTTTGAGGGCCGCCTGCACGCCGTGGCCGGTTACGTCGTTCACCATGAAGGCGACCACCTTACTCTTCTCGTCCCAATGGGCGTAATAAGTGTCGCCCGAGACGTAGAGGGCCGCCTCGTGGTGGCAAGCTATCTCGATCGTGTCGGGGAGAGCCGGCGGTTTCAGAAGTGCCTGCTGAACGATCTGGCCGATCTCCAACTCGCGTTCGATCTGTTGGGCGCGGGCCTGGGAGGCCGTGAGCGCCCGGACGCGATTCTCTAGCGTCGAGATGTTCAGAAACGTGCTCAGCGCGAAGAGGTAGCCGCAATTGGCCTGGAACACGGTGTAGAGGGTTTGCAGCTGGGAGTACATGCGGATTGCGTCGGAGTGCGCGAGCCAGCTGTTCACGACTTCGTAGAACGCGGCCGAGGCGGCGATCACCAGCGCGGTCTTCCGCCAAGGTAGCGTCTGCCGCCTGAGCAACCAGAAGGAACGCAGGCAGGCGACGCCACCGATCGTGCCGACCAGGGTGTCGCGTCCGAGAGAAAGCTTGTACGCCCAAAGGATTTCGTTGGTCACGGCGTAGTCCCGGAAGAACGCGTAGGGGACCGAAACGAGGCCGCCCCAAATCAGCCACGGCGTCGCCTTGGTCGGACCGACGCGCGCCATCTGGAGGAGGAAGTAGATTTTTAGCAGATCCCCCATCTGATAGCAGAATTGGGAGAAGACGGTCGTGTTCTGGATGCCGAAGAAGCCGAGCGGCAGGTAGCCGGATCCGACGCCCAACGCCGCCGCCTCGAAACCCATGAACAACGCGAGGCCGAGCGACTCGGGCGAGCTGTCGACGATCAGGAAGAGGAGAAGGCAGAACAGCGCCAACACGATCTTCGCGATCTGGCCCATCTGCCCGGCGGCATTCTGGCGGATCGAGCCGACGAAATCACGGTAGCGCTCGAACTCGTTCTGCGAGGCGACGAGGACGCCATCCTGAGACCGGTGGCCGGCGATCTGGCGGTTGGACGAGAGGAATTCCATGACGAGGTCGAAGTCGAACTGCGGCGACACGTCCTGCGAGGCGACTTCGAGCTGGGCAAACGGCTTGGCGCTGTTGTGAAACGTGCCGACGAAGGCGCCGTTCAGGAACAGGTGCGCGCGCTTGTATTCGAAGTTCGGCAACGACACGACGACGATCTTCGTGTCCGGGAGCTTTTCGAGGAACGCCGACCCGACTTTGACCCGGGCCAACAGCGTCGCCGTTTCGCCGCGGTCGTTCTTCAGCCTGTCGATCGCGGATAGCGGCTTTGCAACCGGCGTCTTCGCCCGGAGTAAATTGTAGCAACCGATGACGGAACTGCCGCAGGCGCCAAAATGAAAGTCGGTGGCCGACCAGGTGAGCTGGGTGTCGTCGACCTGAAAGATGTGCGAACGGGAGGAGATGTACGATTTGACGTCGCTCGGCACCCAGGAGGTCGACAGCAGCAACGCGATCGAAAGCAGAGCCATCGCCCCGCAGATGACGACCGTATACCGGGTCCGCACGCCGTCGGCCCGCCGGCCTTGCTGGCGAAGCGCATAGAGCTTCTGCATCGCGGCGTCCGAGACGAACGACTTGACGTAGAGGCCAACCCCGCGTTTTTCAGACTTCTCCATACGTAGATTATCGGCAGGGGAGGGCTGAACTTCGGCGGGGGATAGTAAAAGTTTGCGGGGGTGCCTTGGTATATTCGCCAACTCGTCCCTGATACACTGGGGTTTCGGAGACATCCCTTGGACCGCCAGCTCAACGTCCACATCATCTGGAATTTAGCCAGCGTCGGGATTCTCGCCGTCAGCGGTCTTGCGGCCAACACGCTCATCGGGCGGCTCGACGGGCCGGTGGTGCTCGGCGTCTTCACCCAGGTGACGTCGCTGTTTTTCGTCGCTAGCCAGCTCAGCATGGTGGGTATCAACTTCTCCGTCCTGAAGCACGTCGCCGAGTTCCGGGCGGACGAGAAGCAGGCGGAGGTCATCGCCCGGACGGGCTTCAATTTGACCGTTCTCTATTCCCTCGTCTTCGCGCTGCTCGCGTACTTCACGCAGCCGCTCATCTCGCGCATTCTAAGCAGCGAAGACGTCGGAAAAGCCTGGATGATCGCCATTCCGACGCTCATAGCGTTCAACCTGAACAAGACTCTTCTGGCGGTGCTCAACGCCCACGAGCGCATGATCCTGTTTGCGATCTTCATGGGCAGCCGGTTTCTGATCGTGCTGCTGATCTTCTGGGTGTTCGTGCGCATCGACGCGCCGACCCACTGGGTGGGCGGCATCGTCGGCCTGGCGGAGGTGGGCGTCTTCGTCTTTCTTTTCCCTCTGACGGCGAAGCACCTCGGACCGCTGTGGCGCCGTCCTTCGGTCGAGTGGATGAGCCGGCATTTTCGCTACGGCATCCGCGGCTACATGACGGCGATCTCGCTCGAGATCAACTCCAAGCTCACGGTGCTGGTCGCAGGCATATTCCTGCAGGATGCCGTCGTCGGCATTTACAGCATGGCGACGATGTTTCTCGACGGCTTGATGCAGTTTGCGGCGTCGGTACGCAACAACTTCAACCCGATCATCACGCGACACTTCGCCGCCTCTGACGTCAAGGGCCTCCAAGTCCTGGTGAAGCAGACCAAGAAGCACGTGTTCACGGGATCGCTCATCATAGGCGCCTTGGCGCTGGTTCTGTTTCCCGTCTTCACGAAGCTGGTCCTCGTCAACGACGACTACATGGCCGGAATGGTGCCCCTGGTCCTGCTCGTCATAGGAATGATCGTCTGCGCTCCGCGCTTCCCCTTCACGATGCTCTTCATCCAGACCGGGAGGCCGGGGCTCCAAACCATTTACAACGGCTCGTTCACGCTTTTGAACGTCGCCTTCAACTTGGCGCTGACGCCACTTCTCGGTATGACTGGCGCCGCACTGGGCACCGCACTGTCGCTCGTCGCGGCCGCCTGGATGCTCGGAATCCTTGCCAAAAGGCACTTGGACATCGACGTCTAGGGCTCGGGTTGACGTTTCCGGCCGGTTCTGGCGTAATCAGCGGCTGAACCTGAGGAGACCAGCCATGGCCGAGAACACGATCGCCATCACAGATGCCAGCTTCGACAACTCCGTGATCAAATCGACCGTCCCCGTGCTGGTCGATTTCTGGGCGCCCTGGTGCGGACCCTGCGTGGCGATCGGCCCGGTCCTCGAATCGCTCGCCCTGGAATACAAGGGCAAGCTCACCATCGCCAAAATGAACGTCGACGAGAACGCCAACATCCCGGCGAGCTTCGGCGTGCGCTCGATTCCCTACATGGCGCTCTTCAAGAACGGCAAGCTGGTCGATTCGATCGTCGGCGCCGTGCCGAAGACCAAGCTCGTCGACATGATCAAGAAAGTCCTCTAATGGGCGGCCGGCTGCGTGGCTCTCGCAGCCGAGGGAAGATCGAGAAGGAATACCTCGCCCAGGGCTTCATGCTCGCGGGCGTCGACGAAGTCGGTCGCGGCTGCCTTGCCGGTCCCGTGCACGCGGCTTTCGCGATCCTCGACTACGACCGCGTCTTCAAATTGAAGCCGAAGATCCGGCAGCTGATCCGGGACTCGAAGCTCCTGTCGCGCGAGCAGCGCGCCCAGATCGTCCCGACGATCCAGGAAGTCGCACTCGACTGGCAGGTCGCGCACGCGACCGTGGAAGAGATCGAGGAGCTGAACATCGTGCAGGCGTCGTTTCTCGCCATGCGCCGGGCGCTCGCCCGGAGCACGGTCCCGGTCGACCTGCTCCTGATCGACGGCAAGATGAAGCTAAAAGGATACGAAGGGGAGCAGCGCGCCATCATCGGGGGAGACAACCTCTGCTTCGCGATCGCCGCCGCCGCGATCCTCGCCAAGGAAACCCGCGACGCCCACATGCGGTCCATGGCGGACATCTACCCGCACTACGGCTTCGAGGCGCATGTCGGTTACTCGACCGAGCGGCATCTTGCTAGCATCGCGCGGCACGGGATCTGTCCCCTGCACCGGAAGACTTTCCTTCCCATAAGGAACATTCTTGACCTCGCCGCCGAAGCCGCCCCAGCACCCGTCAAGGTACGGCGCCGCCGAGAGCCTGGTCAGCCGCGCGCTTGAGAAGCAAGGTTGGCGGATCCTCGCGCGGAACTTCCGGGCGGTCGGCACCGAGCTCGATCTGGTCGCCCAGAAGGGCGGCACGCTCGTCGTCGTAGAAGTGAAGCAACGGCTGTTCGCGCCGAGGACCTGCTTCTGCCTGGAGCAGCTCCTGCCGTGGCCCAAGAGGCAAGCCCTCCGCCGCGGAGCCGATGTCTTCCTCGCTAGGCATCGGCCGGAGTGCGCGACCGTACGGTTCGATTTGGCGCTCGTGGTCGGAGAAACGAAAGAAGCCGGCACAAGGCCGGCTTCGCTTCGTTACTTCGTGAACGTCCTGACTTAGCCTTGCGGCTTGTCGACCGCTTTCGGGGCTTCGACCGGCGGCTGAGCCAGCTCGACCTGAGACATGTCTTGCGGGACGTTTTCGGCTCCCGGAATCGCAACCAGGGTTTTGCGGCCGTGGAAGCGGCTGCGAATCCGCGCGGCTTTGCCGGCGAGGTCACGCAGGTAGTAGAGACGCGCGCGGCGCACGATACCGGACGCGAGCACGTCGACGGTGTCGAGGTAAGGCGAGTAGAGCGGGAAGCAGCGCTCGACGCCGACGCCGTTGGCGCCGATCTTGCGAACGGTGAAGGTCGAGTCGGCCGTGCCCTTGCGGAAGCGAATCACGACGCCTTCGAAGGATTGCAGGCGGAACTTGGCTTTGTCCGTGCCTTCTTGAATTTTGTACATGATGCGAACGGTGTCGCCGGTACGAAACTCGGGGTGTTTCTTGCGCGCTTTGAAAACGCGTTGTTCGAAGGCGGTGATGGTGCTGTTTTTCATTTCCAGTAACCCACTGAAGTCAAAGAAGTGTGGACCACGTAAGTACCCCGC
>JAYVBB010000263.1:0-10908 GCA_043750715.1 Pseudomonadota bacterium
CGACAACTCCGGCGCCAAAAGCGTGAAGTGCTTCAAGGTCATCGGCGGCTCGAAAAAGCGCTATGCCCGGGTCGGCGACATCATCGTCGTCTCGATCAAAGAAGCCCTGGCCAACAGCAAGGTCCAAAAAGGCACCGTGCACAAGGCCGTCGTCGTCCGCACCGCGAAGGAAATCCAACGCGAAGACGGTTCGACGATCAAGTTCGACGAAAACGCCTGCGTCCTGATCAAGGGCAAGGAAAACGAGCCCGTCGGCACCCGGATCTTCGGACCGGTCGCCCGAGAAGTCCGCACCAAAGGGTTCGGCCGGATCGCCTCCTTGGCGCCGGAAGTCTTGTAAGTAGAAAACCGAGAGGGATATCTCCGTGACGAAATACGTACCAACCTTGAAGAAAACTTACCTGGCAGCGATCCCGGCGCTCAAGCAAGAGCTCGGCATCACCAACCCGATGCGCCTCCCGAGCTTGAAAAAGATCGTGGTCAACGTCGGCCAGGGCGACGCCACCCAGAACATCAAGTTCCTGGAAGGCGCCGTGACGGACATCATCGCCATCACCGGCCAAAAACCGATCATGACGAAATCGAAGAAGTCGATCGCGACGTTCAAGCTGCGCCAAGGCCAGCCGATCGGCGCCTGCGTCACGCTTCGCGGCGAGCGCATGTACGAATTCCTGGACCGCTTCGTCAACATCTCCGTGCCCCGGATCCGCGACTTCCGCGGCTTCTCGGCCAAGGCCTTCGACGGCCGCGGCAACTACACGGTCGGCATCAAAGAACAGATCATCTTCCCGGAGATCGACTACGACAAAGTCGACCGGATCCGGGGTCTCGGCATCACCTTCGTGACGGACGCGAAGACCGACGTCGAGTGCAAAGCGCTCTTGGACAAGTTCAATTTTCCGTTCAGAAAAAACTGACCGGTACTTAGGAGTTAGTGAATGGCCACGACAGCCATAGTTGAAAAGTGCAACCGCATCGCGAAGAAGATTTCGGCGCGTCGCGAAATGTTGCGCCAGGAATGCAAAGAGAAAAAGCTGAAATGGCGCGACGTGTCGTCCAAGCTTCGTTTCTCGAGCCGAGCCTACTCGCGTTGCAACAACTGCGGCCGTCCGAAGGCCGTCTACCGCAAGTTCGGCATCTGTCGGATCTGCTTCAGGAACATGGCCCTGCAAGGCCTGCTTCCCGGCGTCAAGAAATCGTCTTGGTAAGGAAAAATAAATGAACATCACTGATCCCATCGCCGACCTTTTGACCCGTATCCGCAACGCGCAACACGCGAAGCTGGAAGTCGTCAACGTGCCCGCCTCGAAAATGAAGATCGGCATCACGCATCTTCTGAAAGAGGAAGGCTACATCCGCGCCTACAAGTGCGTGCGGGACAACAAGCAGGGCATCCTCAAGATCGCCTTGAAGTACGGCGACGAAGGCGAGTCCGTGATCAACGGCCTCGTGCGCAAGAGCCGCCCCGGCCGCCGCTGGTACGTGCACACGGACAAGATCCCGTTCGTGAAGAACGGTTTCGGGTTCAACATCATCTCGACCTCCAAAGGTCTGATGACGGACCGCCAGGCCCGCAAAGACAAAGTCGGCGGCGAATACGTCTGCTCCGTCTACTAACGAATCGGTTTTTGAATAGAGGCTAGATATGTCACGCGTCGGAAAAAAACCCATCGAGCTGCCCAAGGGCGTAACCGTCACGTTGTCCGGTCGGACCGTCAACGTCAAAGGTCCGAAGGGCACCCTGAACCACAATCTGCACCCGGCGATCGACCTCAAGATCGAAGGCCAGAACGTCGTGCTCTCGCCGAAGTCGAAAGACGACGAGACGGCGCCCCAGTTTCACGGCCTGTCGCGCACGCTCGTGGCCAATATGGTTCACGGTGTGACCACGGGCTTCAGCAAACGCCTGAAGCTGGTCGGCGTCGGTTACAGAGCGGCCCCGCAAGGCAAAGGCCTGACGATGTCGCTCGGCTACTCGCACCCGATCGTCTACGAAGCCCCCACGGGCATCGAGCTCAAAGTCGAAGCCCAGACGACGATCATCGTCGGCGGCGCCGACAAGGAGCTCGTCGGCCAGGTCGCCGCGAAGATCCGCGGCTTCCGCGCTCCCGAGCCGTACCACGGTAAAGGCGTCCGCTACGAAGACGAAGTCATCGTGACCAAAGTCGGTAAAGCGGCCGGTAAGAAGTAAGAAATAAGAATTAGGAAATAAGGGCAACTCCCATGGCCAAGACCTCCGTAAAATCCGTTCTCCGCGATCGCCGCAAACTCCGCGGCCGCAAGAAAATCACCGGCACCGAAGGGCGCCCGCGCCTGTCCGTGTTCCGCTCCGACCGTCACATCTCCGCACAGGTGATCGACGACGGCAAGGGCGTGACCTTGGTTTCGGTAAGCTCCTTCGAGAAAGGCGCGCACCTGCGCGCCAACAAGACGGTCTGCTCGGCGCTGGGCAAGAAACTTGCCGAACGCTGCAAGGCCAAGAACATCAATCAAGTCGTCTTCGACAAGAATGGCTTCACCTACCACGGCCGCATCAGCGCTCTCGCTGACGGTGCCCGTGAAGGTGGACTGCAGTTTTAATCGCCTTTGGCGATTAAATCCTGAGGGCACCTCGCCCGAAGGATCTCGGCGAGTGGATCCAAGAAGAACTAAAGAGGTACTAGGTGGCTAGAGATCAACAAGGGCAGGGTCGGGATCAAAAAGACGGCGACGGACTGCAAGACCGCGTGGTGCACATCGCGCGCGTGGCGAAAGTCGTCAAGGGCGGTCGTCGCTTCAGCTTCAGCGCGCTCGTAGTCGTCGGTGACGGCAAAGAACGCGTCGGCTTCGGCCTCGGCAAAGCCGGCGAAGTGCCGGACGCGATCCGCAAAGCCTCCGACCAGGCCAAGAAGAACATGGTCGTCATCCGCCATGTCGACGGCACGATCCCGTTCGACGTGCTCGGCAAGTACGGCGCCTGCACGGTCGTGATGAACCCCGCCCAAAAAGGTAAAGGCATCATTGCCGGTGGCGCCGTTCGCGTCATCACCGAGATGGCCGGCATCCGCGACATCGTCTGCAAGGTCCACGGCACGAAGAATTCCGGATCCGTGGTTCGCGCCACGATCAACGGCCTCATGCAATTGAAGACGATCGAAGACTACGCCGCCCTCAAAGGCGTCGATCCGGCGACCGCTCAGCAAAAACGTCACGAAGCTACCGAGAAGAAGCCCAAAGGCGCCGGCAAACCCGCCTCCGCCAAGGCTACGGCGGGCAAGCCCGACGGGAGGGCGTAATGTCACAACTCATCATCAAGCAGACGCGCAGCACCATCAGCGAGCCGGAAAAGATCCGCAAGATCGTCTTCGCTCTGGGTCTTGGCCGCATCGGCAAAGTCAAAGCGCACAAAGACAACAACTGCATTCGTGGCATGGTCAACAAAGTGAGACACCTGGTCAGCTACGAGCTGAAAGGTTAAGGAAATCGACATGGCAGACAAGAAATCCTCCTCCGCAAAAGCTCCGGCGGACAAGCCCGCCAAAACCGCCAAGACGAAGGCGCCCAAGTCCAAAGCCCCTAAAGGCGGCGAGACCTCGGGCATCATGACCCTAGGCAACCTCAGCCCCGCTCCGGGCTCGCACCGGTCGCGCAAGCGCCTCGGCCGCGGCATCGGCTCGGGTCTCGGCAAGACGGCCGGTAAAGGCCACAAGGGCCAGCGCGCCCGTAAGTCCGGCAACGTTCGCCCGGGCTTCGAGGGCGGCCAGATGAAGCTTTACATGCGCTTGCCTAAGCGCGGCTTCACCAACGTCTTCCGCCAGGAATACAACGTGATCAACCTAGACAGCCTCGAAATTTTCGCGGCCGGCACCAAAGTTGATGAGAAAGCCCTCAAAGAGGCTGGCCTGCTCGGCAAAAGCGGCCGCAAGATCAAGCTCCTTGGCCGCGGCAAACTTACCAAAAAGTTGGATATCGTCGTGGACGGCGCCAGCGCCTCCGCGAAAGCCGCGGTTGAAAAAGCCGGCGGAACCCTTAAGATCGTTGAGCTGAAATAAGTAGTTGTTGTAAGGGTTTCACCGGAGGAGACCAGGCGTGGGTCAACGTATCGCGAAAATGCCTGAGGGCACGCTCAATCACCTGCAGAAGAAGATTCTCTTCACGCTGGGGTTCCTGGCTCTCTATCGGATCGGTGTCCACGTGCCGATCCCGGGCGTCGATACCGCTGCCCTCGCCGATTTCTTCAAAGGCCAAGGGGGCAACCTCTTCGGCATGTTCAACATGTTCTCCGGCGGTGCACTCCAACGCTTTAGCGTCTGCGCCCTGGGGATCATGCCGTACATCTCGGCCTCGATCATCGCGCAGCTTCTGACCGTAGTCGTTCCCCACTTGGAGCAGCTCTCCAAGGAAGGCGACGCCGGCCGGAAGAAAATCACGCAATACACGCGCTACGGCGCCGTCATCCTCGCCCTGGTTCAGGGCACGATGATCGCCAATACCCTCGAAAGCTCGGCCTTCGGGGGCCGGAGCATGGTTCTGGATCCGGGCGCGACCTGGAAGTTCGTCACCGTCCTCTCGCTCACGGCCGGCACGGCCTTCATCATGTGGCTCGGCGAGCAGATCACCGAGCGCGGCGTCGGCAACGGCATGTCGCTGATCATCTTCGCCGGCATCGTGGCGACCATCCCGAACGTCATCACCAACACCTACACGCAGTACTCGAACGCCGAGATGGACGCGGCCCGTATCCTTTTGATCATCGGCGTCTGCCTGGCGGTCACCGCCGGCGTCGTCTTCATCGAGCAGGGCGCCCGCCAGATTCCGATTCAGTACGCCAAGCGCCAGGTCGGTAAAAAAGTGTACGGCGGCCAAAACAGCCACCTGCCGATCCGCGTCAACAGCGCCGGCGTCATTCCGCCGATCTTCGCGTCCTCGCTCCTGCAGTTCCCGGTCACGATCCAGGGCTTCTGGCCTGACACCCCGATCGGCTCGGCGCTCAGCTTGCTGTTCAACCCGGGCGGCTGGTTTTACAACTTCACTTATGTTGCCATGATCGTCTTCTTCGCCTTCTTCTACACGTCGATCACGTTCAAGTCGGACGACGTCGCGGAGAACCTGAAAAAGCACGGCGGCTTCATTCCCGGTATTCGTCCGGGTGCCCGCACCTCCGAGTTCCTGCACAAGGTAGTCAATCGCCTGTGCCTGACCGGTGGTCTGTACCTCGCGGGTCTCTGCGTGTTGCCTTCGATCCTGACGTCCAAGTTCAACGTCCAGTTTTACTTCGGCGGCACTTCGCTCCTGATCGTCGTCGGCGTCGCGCTGGAAACGTTCCGTCAGATCGACGCTCATCGTCAGTCGCTCCGTTACGACTCGTTCCTCAAGGGAACGGCGATTCGCTCACGCGGCAACGCCGGAGTGACGCGCTCATGATCGTCGTGCTGACGGGGGCGCCTGGCGCCGGCAAAGGCACCCAGGCAGAGTTGCTCTCCCAGCGCTGCGGTTACAAAAAGCTCTCGACAGGCGACGCCCTCCGCAAACACGTCAAGCTCGGCACCGAGATCGGCAAGGTCGCGGGCGGCATCATGGAGAAGGGCGAACTCGTCCCCGACGACGTCCTCTTCCGGATCCTGAAAGAAGAGCTCGGCTCCCTCGGCCCCAAGGAAGTCGTCCTTTTGGACGGCTACCCCCGGAACCTCTCCCAGGCCGAGACCCTCGAGACCCTCAAGGCAACTCAGCCCGTGAAGGCCGCGATCCACCTGGAAGTGGACCGCCAGGACCTCATCGCTCGCCTCAGCGGCAGGCGGGTATGTCCCTCCTGCGGCTCGACCTTCCACGTCACGGAAAACCCGCCGAAAGCGGCCGGGGTCTGCGACAAGTGCGGCAGCCAACTCAATCAGCGGGCCGACGACAAGCCCGAAAGTATCGGCGTAAGGCTTGATGTTTACGAGAAAAACACGCGCCCTATCCTCGATTTCTACGGCAAAAAAGGCCTCTACAAGAAGGTCGCCGGAGTGGGTCAGCCCGAGACCATCTACAAGAGCCTGAAAACCGTGATAGACGCGCTTTAGACGTCCTTGCCCTAAGGAAAGTCTTAGGGTAGGGTGGCGCACCGCTTGGCTACTAGTTTTTTAGACAATTCAGCAGGGGAACGATGGCGAAGGAAGAGGTCATTGAGGTCGAGGGAACCGTAAAGGAACCGCTGCCTAACGCTATGTTCAAAGTCACTCTCGAAAACGGGCATGAAGTGCTGGCTCACATCTCCGGCAAAATGCGGATGCACTTCATCAGAATCCTCCCGGGAGACAAAGTTAAACTGGAAATTTCGCCTTACGATTTGACTCGTGGGCGCATCGTGTACCGGACGAAGTAAGAGAGAGAAGGAAGTCATGAAAGTCAGAGCCTCCGTCAAACCAATCTGTGACAAGTGCAAAGTCATCAAGCGCGCGGGCGTCGTCCGCGTGATCTGCGACATCAAGAAGCATAAGCAACGTCAAGGCTGAGTTCTTCAGACCTGATTTAGGACCAATTAGGAGTGTGCTAGATGGCACGTATTGCAGGCGTAGATTTACCGAACAACAAGCGCATCGACATCGCGCTCCAAGGAATCTACGGCGTGGGCCGCCAGGTGAGCAAAAGAATCGTCGAAATGGCTCGTCTCGATCCGCTGATGAAAGCCGGCGATCTCGACCCGAACCAAGTCAACGAGATCCGCAAAGCGCTCGACAACTACACGGTCGAAGGCGACTTGCGCCGCGAGATCGCGCTGAACATCAAGCGTCTGGTCGACCTCGGTTGCTACCGCGGCTCGCGTCACAGAAAAAATCTTCCGGTTCGTGGCCAACGCACGAAGACGAACTCGCGCACTCGTAAGGGTCCGCGGAAAACCGTCGCCGGCAAGAAAAAAGCTCCGACCGCTAAATAATTCCTGATTCATTTATTGGAAGTCAGATGAAAGCACCTACAGCGACTGTCAAGAAAAAGAAGGTCAAGCGCAACATCCCGAACGGTGTCGTGCACGTCAAAGCGACGTTCAACAACACGATCATCACCATCACCGACGTCAACGGCGACGTGGTGAGCTGGGCGACTTCGGGCGGTAAAGGCTTCAAGGGTTCGCGTAAGTCGACTCCCTTCGCCGCGCAGGTTGCCGCCGAAGAATGCGCCCGTCGCGCGATGGACGCGGGCATGCGCTCGGTCGTCTGTCTCGTCAACGGCCCCGGTGCCGGCCGCGAATCGGCCGTCCGCGCCGTCGCCGCCGCCGGAATGAAGGTCACGCTCCTCAAAGACGTGACCCCGATTCCGCACAACGGTTGCCGTCCGCCGAAGCGCCGCCGCGTCTAAGTAAATTGTGTCCCCTGTAAACTGCCCCTTAATTGGTGCAGGAAGAAGGTCGGGATAGGAGGTTAGGAAAGTGGGTAGGTATACAGGTCCTGTTTGTAGACATTGCCGCCGCGAGGGCATGAAGCTGCACCTCAAAGGCGAGCGCTGCATGACTGACAAGTGCGCTTTCGAGCGCCGTGGCTTCGCGCCGGGTCAGCATGGTCAACGCCGCACGAAAGTGTCCGAATTCGGCACTCAGCTGCGCGAAAAACAAAAAGTGAAACGCGTCTACGGTCTGATGGAGAAGCAGTTCCGCCTCTTCTTCCGCCGCTCGGCCCTCGAGCGCGGCGTTACCGGCGACATCTTCTTCCGCAAGCTCGAGACCCGTCTCGACAACGTCGTCTTCCGTATGGGCTTCGCCCGTTCGCGTAACGAAGCGCGTCAAGTGGTCCGCCACAACCACGTGCTCGTCAACGGCAAGCGCTGCAACATCCCAAGTGCGATCATGGCCGTCGGCGACGAAATCTCGCTGACCGCGAAGAGCAAACCCAAAGCCCAGTTCGCGCTGTCCGCCGAGACCTTCGGCAAGCGCGCGGCACTGACTTGGTTCAGCGTGGATCACGGCAAAGGCACGGGCAAGCTCGTCAGCAACCCGACCCGCGACGACATCCATCTCCCGGTCAAAGAGCGCCTGATCGTCGAGCTCTACTCCAAGTAATCGTCTTTTTTGAGGTGGTATATATGCATCGCAATTGGCAAGACCTGATCCGTCCGAAGAGCCTCGAAGCCGATTCTCTCAACGACACGTACGGCAAATTCGTCGCCAAGCCGCTCGAGCGCGGTTACGGCCTGACGCTCGGCAACTCGCTCCGTCGCGTGCTCCTCTCGAGCATCAACGGCGCCGCCATCGTCGCCGTCCGCATCAACGGTGTCGAGCATGAATTCTCGACCGTCCCGGGCATCAAAGAAGACGTCACGGACATCATCCTGAACCTGAAGCAGGTCAACCTGCGCTACCTCGGCGAGCAAGACGCGACGCTGAAACTGGAAGCGACGGGCCCGCGCGTGATTAAAGCCGGCGACATCAAGACCGACGGCGAAGTCGAAGTCCTGAATCCCGACCAAATCATCGCAACCCTCGACGAAGGCGGCAAACTGTCGATGGAAATGATCGTGCGCCACGGCCGCGGTTACATTTCGGCCGACATCAACCGTACGGAAAACCTCCCTACAGGCATGATCGCGATCGACTCCATCTTCGCTCCGGTTCGCCGCGTTTCCTACAACGTGTCGAACGCCCGGGTCGGTCAAATGACCGACTACGACAAGCTGACGCTTGAAGTGTGGACCAACGGCGCCGTCCGTCCGGACGACGCGGTCGCCTACGCCGCGAAGATCCTGAAAGAGCAGCTGACGATCTTCGTCAACTTCGACGAAACCGAAGAAGAAGAAGTTTCCGCGCAAGTCGAAGGCGGCGCCAAGCCGTCCCTCAACGAGAACCTCTTCAAGACGGTCGACTCGCTGGAACTCAGCGTCCGCGCCGCCAACTGCCTCGAGAACGCCAACATCAAGTTCATCGGCGAGCTCGTGACCAAGTCGGAAGCGGAAATGCTGAAGACGAAAAACTTCGGCCGCAAGTCGCTGAACGAGATCAAAGACATCTTGAGCGAAATGGGCCTCTCCCTCGGCATGAAGATCGACGGCTTCGATCCCTCGTCCTTGCGCAAGCAAGACGACGAGCAGAAACAATAAGGTTCCAAGACCATGCGTCACAATAACGGCTACAGAAAACTCGGTCGCGTTTCATCGCACCGCCGCGCCATGTTCCGCAACATGGCCACCTCGCTCCTGATCCACGAGCGCATCGAAACGACCGTGCCGAAGGCGAAAGAGCTTCGCAGCATCGTCGAGAAGATGATCACGCTCGGCAAGCACGGCGACCTGCACTCCCGTCGTATCGCCGCCAGCTACCTGTTCGACGACGAAGCGGTGAAGAAGGTCTTCTCGGAGATCGCCCCCCGCTTCAAAGAGCGCTCGGGCGGCTACACCCGGATCCTCCGTAAAGGCCCCCGCTTCGGCGACGGCGCCGAGATGGCGTTCCTGGAACTGGTAGACTATCAAGACCTGCACTTCAAATCCGGCAAGCCGGCCCCCGCCTCCGCCAAGGCTACGGCGGGCAAGCCCGCGAAAGCGAAAGCTAAGGCTGAGCCGAAAGCCGAGGCGAAAGCGCCAAAGGCGAAGGCCAAGAAGAAAGACGAAGAGTAAGACTCGAAACCGCGCCCCAGGGCGCGGTTTTTCGTAGTAGGATTGCGCCATGCGCAAGCTCATCAAAGGCATCACCGAGTTCCGGGCCCGTTCGACGCCCGAGACGCGCGACCGTTTCGCCAAGCTCGCGCTCGGCCAGCGTCCGGATACCCTGTTCATCGCCTGCAGCGACAGCCGGGTCGCCCCGAACGTCTTCGCGTCGACCGAACCCGGCGACATGTTCGTCGTCAGAAACGTCGGCAACATCGTGCCGCCGTGCGACAACCACGGTCACAGCGTCCACGACCGGAGCGAGGCCGCGGCGATCGAGTTCGCCGTCACCAACATCGGCGTGCAGCACATCATCATCTGCGGCCATTCGGACTGCGGCGCGATGCACGCCCTGCATGGCGGCCTGGAAAACATTTCGCTGCCCAACCTGCGCTCTTGGATCGCCAGCGCGCGGCCTGCGTTGATGCGCCTGAAAGCCGGAGAAGAAGTGAACCCCGGGCTTTCGGACGTCAATCGCCTGTCGCAGATCAACGTGCTGGAGCAGGCTTCGCATCTCCTGACTTATCCGCTCATCAAAGATCGAGTCGAGGCCCGCACCCTCGCCGTCCATGCCTGGTGGTTCGACATCGGCAAAGGTGAAGTCATGGCTTTCGATCCGCGGGAGCGGCATTTCGTGCCCGTGACCGAGTGGGCGGAGAAGCTTGCCCTGACTGGGCCGGTCTGAGCTGGCGGCCTTCTCCGTCACGGTTCCCGAGACGATCCCCTAGGGATTATCGGTCCCCCTTTTCGTGCTACACTGACTGAATCTCGTCCTAGGAGACAGCCCGTGCGCAATCTCTTGCTCGCCTTGAGTCTCGGCACCGTCCTGTTCGGCTCGACCGGCTGCTTCCGCCAGGAGTCGGCGCCGCATCTCGTCGACCACCTGTCCTTTCACTTCATCGGCGGGACGCTGTTCACGAATCCCGACCTCCTGACGATGAAAGAGATCCACCTCGACAACGGCACGTTGACGGGCCGCGAGATCATCGTCGAGGGCCGCGTAGCCGAAGTCAGCCCGCACGGGACCTACCTGGTCCTGGTCGACGACACGGCCCGCATGCTGGTCGTCCTGACCGACATGGAGTCGGGCGGCCCCTTGCTCAAATCCGAAAAGCCGAAAACCTTGCGCGTCCTCGGCACGGTCGAAAGCGGGAAAAAGGGCCTCCCGCAGATCCGCGCGCATTCGCTGAACTTGATGAAAGAGCCTCAAGGCGCATAGCCTGACCGCGTGACGATCTTTTTTTACATCTTGAAGGACTACCTGAAGTACGTGATCGGAACGATCGTGCTCACGGTCTTCCTGTTCGTCCTGTTCGACTT
>JAYVBB010000264.1:0-3705 GCA_043750715.1 Pseudomonadota bacterium
CGGAGTTTTGCCGGGCCGGCCGAAGAGACCAGTAGGTAGAGGCGATTGCCAGCGGCTCAGGGGGGGTTATGCGTTTCGTCGGATTGCTTATCGTTTCCGTTACCGTAGCGGGATGTGACGTCATCAAGAATGAAAAAAAATCGAGCCGTTCGAACGAGCAGTGCCGGATCTCGGAAGGCAATACTCCCCAGGCGACTCCCCAGGAGACGGACGATTCGCAAACCGGTGCCAACGGAGCGGCCGGCGGAGCGGACAAGAATGCGGACACCGATTCCAATGACGAGACGCTGCCGTTCAACCGGAGTGCCGCGCTCCTGATCCCTGCCGCTCCGTCGAGCGACGTGCCGCCGCCGAATCCCGGCAATCCCCCGGTCGACCCTTCGACACCCTATCCGGTCGACGAGTGCCGCTTGTCGAATGCCGGCAATCCGGACAATCCTCCCGTGGGAATCGATCCGGCAAACCCGGGAAATCCGGAGTCCTGCGACTCATCCCTGGCCCTCGATGCAGCCGGTCCCGGAGGTGGCGCGGCCTATGAGCCTGCCCCTGTCGACGCCAAAGCCGCGCCCGGTCCGAATCCGGGCAATGCCTGTCCCAGTGACTCGACGGCGACGAAAAACGCCCCGGCTGCCGGCACGAATGCGACCTTGATGCTCGACTGGAAAGTCGTCTCCGGACTCGTCGTCTACGAGCAAGGCAAGACCGAGTGCGCCGCATTCGGCGAGGGCTGGCACCTGGCCGACCCGACCGAGCTGGCTCAGTTGCTCGCGACGGCGGAATTCAATGCCCCGGCCGAATCCAATTGCTCGACGACTTTCTGGACTGCTGGCGCCCGCGATCAAGGGAATCAGTGCGTCGCAACGTATCGCGGCTTTCAATACACGGGCGTGGCCAACGACCCGCTGCCGATCAACAACACCGTCAGCGCGCAACCAGTCAGTGGCATCGACGCCGTGCTGACCAGGCACAGCGCTCTGTGCGTCAAAGGCCAGCTGAAACCGCAGGCGACCTGCGCGGAAGCGTCCGCGCGGTTCTTCGCCGACCGACCGTTGGGCGTCAAAGATGTCAAGGGCGGCCTGACTTGGGCCAAGATTACGGTCAAGTCATTCAGCAACGCCACCGACGTCGAGACCCAGTGCGCGCTCGGCGCCAGCGCGGGCTGGCGGATGCCGACCAAAGGCGAGTTCGAGGCGGCGGTCACCTCCGACTTGTTCAAGACTGCAGTCTATGAAGGGGCCGATCCGACTTGCCCGCTCGTTTGGCACAAACCGGACGACGCGGTGACGGCCGTCACCTGCGGCAGTCTCGCGGCCAGCAAGGCCGGCGAAGCCGTCTTCGCGACGGACGCGGCCTGTCCCGAGAACTCGGTCTACGGTCTTTGCGTGCAGGCCAATCCCTAAATGACGAACTTCGCCCGAAATCGCGCCAGGGTCTTGCCGCTCATTGCGGCACTGGTGGTGTTTTGTGCCTGCGACAAGATCGATAGGTTGCGCGGGAAGAGCTCGTCGTCCGGGAGCGCGTCGAGCCTCGAGGACGACTGCGGCGCCACCGATTGCACGACGCTGCCGTTCGTCAAAACGGTCTCCAGCGCCCCGCTCTTCGAACTCTACGCGACGGGAGACCAGGCGCTCGGCGCTTTTGGCCACTCGCTGAAGTTCTTCGCTGACGCGCGCGATGCGGTGAATCCTTCCATGTATTACCTCAACGCGAATTTCAAAGTCGGCGACCTGGTCCCTGAATCGGCGAAGCTTCATTACAAATTTGCGGCCGAGTACCTGCACATTCCGGAGCCGACGGCGGAGTACAACCTCGCCACCTACTTCACGAACGAGAAGCGCTACTTCGCTGGCAGCGTCCAGCGCTATCACCTGGACGCCGAGAACGTCGACGTCTACGGCGTGCAGTTCTTCCCTCAGGACGTGATCAGCGGTCAAACCATCGTCAAGGCGCTAGAGCTGGTCAGCTCGACGTTCAAGATTCCGGCGGCTGCCATGGCATTCGTCACGACGGGAGAACAGCAATCGGCGGCCGGCGTCGAAGCGGCCGTGGCCGCGCTCGGCTACCGCCTGCTCTCCATCAACGACGTGCTGGGATCGCTCGACTACCTGGCACTGAACGCAGGCACGGCCATCGGCTATCTGCGCGTGTTTCCGGACGCGGTCGACGACCTGAAGCCGACCGACATTCCGGTGTTCGAAAACCTGCCGCTCGATTTGACGGTGGTCGCGGGAGTCATCACGAAGGCCTATCAGGACCCGAACTCTCACATCAACCTCAAGTCGAGAGAGCGCGGCACGCCCAACATGGTTCTCCGCAGCGCCGCTCCCGACCAGGCGACGCTCGCGGCATTCAAGGATCAGCCGGTACGCATTACCGTCGCCCCCGAGGGTTACACCATCGTCGCCGCTACGGCCGAGGAAGTGCAAGCGGCCTTGACCGAGCGCCTCTCGCGCCCTTGGGTTCCGATGCCGATCGAGGCCGAAGACAGCTTTTTGGACTACGACTCCATGTGTCCTGACGAACCGTCGACTTGCCTCGCCATGAAACGCCGCTACGGCGCCAAGGCTTCGAACCTCGGGTTCCTGGCGAGCCCTTACGTCCTGGGGCGCGCGGATCAGCCGGGCACGCTCAGCGCCAAGCTCGGCTACGACCTCAGTCCCCTGGGCTTCGGCGTGCCGTTTTCGGTTTATCAAAGCTACGTCGACCATCCCGCCAACGCCAAGCTGCGCGACGCCATCAAAGCGGTGATCGCCGCCGAAAGGGCCGGCGACGTCTCGCCGGCCGAGCGCCGGGCTTTGGCTCAAGCCGTGCGTGCAGCGTTCCTCGTGGGCCAGATGCCGGAGGCCATCGGCGCGGCCGTGCGCGTCCGCTTGGTCGACCTCGTTCCCAAAGCCAAGAAGGTCAAGCTGCGCTCGAGCGCCAACGCCGAGGACATCGCCGGATTCAATGGCGCCGGACTCTACGACAGTTTCAAGGTACGGCCGGCGCTTCCGGACGAGCCGGCGGCCGGCTGCGCCGTCGAGTACCGCATGTCGAAGCATGGCACGGTGCGTCCCAAGGTCATTCCCGACACCGTCGAATGCGGTCTCCGTGCCACCTGGGCCAGCCTTTGGAACGAGCGCGCCATTGCCGAAAGATCGTGGTCTCGCCTCGAGCACGCGGACGCGGTCATGGGGCTGGCGGTCGTGCCGTCCTACGACCTGGGCTCAGACATCGAAGCCAACGCGGTGGTGCTGACGCGGGCATCGAGCATGGACGACATGGCGGGATACGCGCTCTCTACGCAAACGAAAAACAACCTCGTCACCAACCCCGGGCCCGGATCCTGGAGCGAGCTGGGCATCGCCGTTCTGCTCACCGACGACGTGCCGACGTCCTTGACCGTGCTTCGCCATGCGAAGCCCGAGGCCACCGTCGACGTGCGTACCGATTCCGTTCTGGATCAGGCCCATTCCTTGACGATGGTCGAGATAGCCAAGACAGTGGAGCAGGCCTGGTGCCGCGCCGATCCGACGTATTACCCCTTGGTCGACGGCAAGGATTGCCGCTGGTCGGTGTTCGACGGCAAGAAAACCAAAGCGCTCGACTTCGAGTTGAAGCTCCGCGCCGACGATCAATGGGTGGTCAAGCAGGTGCGGACGTTCACGAACGGCGTCAACTCCAGTCGCTGAATGGGGTCAGGCACCTGACTGTCCCCAATCATAT
>JAYVBB010000265.1:0-3997 GCA_043750715.1 Pseudomonadota bacterium
CCCTTGGGCAGCTGCGAGGCGAGGCTAGCAATCGTGTCCTTCGCCGTTTGGGCGACGGCCGTGGTGTTCGATCCTGCCTGCTTCTGGACGCTCAGGAGAATCGTCGGGGTGGCGCCCAGGAAGGCGGCCGTTTTTTCTTCGGCGATGACGTCCTTGACTTCCGCGACGTCGCTGATCCGGAGGTTCGGCGAGGCTTGCGGGTTGCTCGAGATCACTGGCAGGCGGGCAATGTCTTGGCCCCTGCCCACCCGGCCTTTGACGCGGAGGGTCGCGTATTTCTGCGAATTTTCGACTTTTCCTGCCGGCAAGTCGAGGTTCTGCTGCTTCACGGACTCGATGACGTCGTTCGCCGACAGGCCGAAGCTCGCCAGGCGTTCGCGGTCGATGAAAATCTGCACCTCGCGCTCGCGGATACCGGCGGTGTTGACCGCCGCGACGCCCGGAACGCGCTCGATTGCCGGCTGCACGACGTCCGCGGCGAGCTGCGACAGCTTCGCGTAGGGAACGCCGTCGGTCGCCGACATCGACATGTTGATGATCGGCTGGCCGCCGATGTCGAACTTCTGCACGACGGGCGTCTCCGCCTCGTCCGGGAGCTGCGACACGGCCGCGAAGATCTTGTCGCGCACGGCCTGCGCCGCGACGTTCGAGTTCGTCTCGAGCTTGAACTGCAGAACGATCTGCGCCAGGCTCGGGTACGCCGTCGAGGCGAGCTTGTCGAGGCCCGAGATGCCGTTCACCGCGCGCTCGAGCGGATCAAGGATCCTTTGCTCGACCGACGCCGGGTCGGCACCCGGATATACGACCGTGACCGTGACGACCGGAAAGTCGACGTCTGGCATCTGGTCGATCGGCAGCCGGGGCAGGGAAAACAGCCCGAAAACGATCAGGACGAGGTTGAGCATCGTCGCGAAGACCGGGCGCTTGATTGAGACATCTGCAAGCAACATACGTCTACTCCGTGTCATTCCCAGGCGCGGCGTAGCCGAGCCGCTGGGAATCTAGAATTTATTTCAGCGTCGCTTCGGCATAGGACCCCGGCACGATCTTGGGATCGTACGCCGTGAGCTTGCCGATCACCTGGAACGTCCGGCTCTTTTCGGAAATCACCGGCACCATCCGCACGATCTCGGCGTCACCGGCGTAATTCGCCGACGGCACCGCGACTTTGAGCTTCGAGCCGACCTGGACCTGGCCCATCAAGCGCTCGGGCACCGACAGGGTGATCTCGGGTTCGCCGACGTCGTAGACTTCGAGCACGCCGTTGCCGGCTTGCACGTTCTCGCCGTCGTACTTCAGCTGGGTCGCGACGACGCAGTCGTAAGGAGCGGTCAACTTGGTGTCGGAGAGGGCGAGGGCGGCCGTTTCGTAGTCGAGGTCGGCCACCTTCAGCGACAGGTTCGCCTGGTCGTAGCCGGCCTTGATCTTGTCGAAAGTCGTCGCCGTCGAGGCGTTCTCTTTCTTCAGCTGCACTTCGCGCTGGTACTCTTTCTGGGCGGCGTCGAGCGAAACGCGGGCCAGGTCTTTTCTAGCCTTGGCGAGCTCGACCCGCAGAGCGAAGTCGCGGTCGTCGAGCGTCGCAATGACGTCGCCTTTCTTCGCCGGCGTACCCGGGCGGGCCAGCACCTGGTTGATGAATCCCGTGGCGCGAAACGCCATCACGGATTTCCGCACCGAGCTGATCTGTCCGGTCAGCCGGTACTCGACCTCGGCGACGGCCTTGGGCGCTTCGGCCGCTTGCTGCGCCTGGGCGGCCGCGGCGGCCTCCGGCGACAGCTCGTCCGGCTTGGCGACTTCCTGACCGGGCTCTTTCGGAGCCTCAGGCTGGGCGGCCGGCGTGGGCGACGCCGGAGGCAACGACGCCTTGTCGTCTTTTTTGCCGGTGCATGCACTGAGCAACAGAGCGGAGGAGAAGAGGAGCGAGAGCTTATGCCGCGACATGAGGGAAACCCTTTCCGTGGAAAGATTCATTGCAATTTCGGTTGCTCGACGCCGAGCGATTTCTGCACTTTGAGATGCCAGAGCACCAGGTCCGAGCGGGCCGTGACCAGGCGGCCGCGGGCGCCGGCCTGGGAAGTCTCCGCGAAGATCAGATCGGTCGCCGAGCGCGAGCCGGCTTTGAAGCGGGCTTTTTCGATGCGGTAAGCCTCTTCCGCCTGGCTGACGGCGACTTTAGCGACAGCGAGGGTTTCCCTCGAAGCCCGGAGGTTGGCGATCGCCGTCGTGACGTCAAGGCGGATCAGCTCGCTGACGCCGCGTTCCATTTCTTCGGCTTTGTAGCGCTGCTCGGCGGCTTCGCGGACGGCGAAGACGCTCGCACCGTTCTGCCAGATGTCCCACGTCGCCTGGAGGCCGTAGGACCGCGTGTCCTTGTCGCCGGAGGCAAGTCCGGCCGGCTCGCCGAAGTTGCGTTCGAGGCGGGCGAACAGGTTCACGCTGGGCGTGAACTGGGTGTAGGCGAGCTTGGTGCCGAAACGCGCGACGTCGACGCCGGTGCGGGCCTGCTGCACTTCGAGGCGTTTGTCCTGCGCTTCCCGGAGCGCCGGCGCGACGTCGGGGGTCTGCTCGGGGACGTCGGGAAGCTTGACGTCGAGGTCGATGAGCGCGTCGGCGGGCAGGCCGACGGCGACGCGGAGGGCCGCGAAGGCGATCTCGCGGCCGGCGCGGACCTGGGCGGCGCGAGCTTTGGCTTCGGACGACGCGAGCTCGAGCTTCAGCACGTCGCCGCGGTTGAGGCGGCCGGCGCGCTCGAGCGCCTGCGCGTCTTTCTGCTGCGTGTCGGCGGCGGTGATCGACTGCTCGGCGATCAGCAGCTGTTCCTGCATTTCATACGCCCGCAGGTACGTCTCGACCGTCTGGTAAAGAGCGTCGCTCTTCGACAGCTTGACGTTGTTGTCCTTCAGATCTTCCTGGGCGCCTTCGAAACGGGCCTTCTCGACGAGCGCGAAGGCGCCGGTGATGGGCTGGATCGCGGTGACGTTGCCGACCTTCGTCTCCTTCGGCCGGAGCGTGATCTCCTGCGGGCCGAACTGCGCGGTCTGCGCTTCCTTGAACCGCACGTCGTTGTATTCGGCGCGGACCCGCGGGCCGACGTCCGCCCAGGCGCCGCGGCGCTTCTCGATCTGGGCGTCGCGGTCGTGCTCGGCCTGCTTGACCCGGGACGACGTGCCGACGGCGCGATTCACCGCGTCGGCAAGCGTCAGCTTCACGGGTTGGCCCTGGGCGTGCGCGGTGGTGGCGGCGAGCGCCAGGAGCATCGTGATGAGGAGGGGAACCTGTCGCATGAGTCTCGCCCTTTCGGTTACGTTTCCAGCCAGCCGTCGATCGTGGCGTTGATCTTGGGGAAGTCGAAGTATTTCTTCATCGCCGCGTCGGTGATCCCGATGCCGCGCAGCATGTAGCGGCAAGCGCCGTGGAGCAGATCCGAGTGGCCGCATTTGTAGTCGACGAGCTCCTGGCCACTCAGCGCGAACAGATTCAGGGCAACGATCGTGTGCTGGCAGAGCCAGAAGCGGAGGTCGTCCGGCATCGCCTCGTCCACGAGTTCGCCTTTGGCGCGGCTGACCTCGAAGGCCTCTTTCATGGGAGTGAGAATCTGCGACAGATACCGGTCCATGTGCATGCGGGCAAAGACGCCGTCTTCGAGGACGCTGTTGATCATGATCCGCGGGAAAAGCGTCTGCACCCCCGCCGTATCGTTCCGGGGGCTATCGACGATAAATTTCAGCATCAGGACGATCAAATGAATGAATTTGGAAGTTCCGGGCTCGAGCGCCGCGACGTCTTCGGCGAGGCCCAGGTTGGGTTTGCACACGAAGTCCTGGACCTCGGCGTAGATCGCTTCCTTGCTCGGAAAGTGTTGGTAGAGAAGGGCTTCCGAGACTCCGGCTTCCTGCGCCATCATCTTCGTCGTGACGCCTTTGAAGCCGACCCGGGCGAACAACGGAATCACCGAAACGATGATCAAATCCCGGCGCTGGCCATCGACGTCAGCTTG
>JAYVBB010000266.1:0-2078 GCA_043750715.1 Pseudomonadota bacterium
CCGCCCTCCCGGGCGGCCTTTTAGTATTTGGGGTTTGGTTTTTGGAAATTGGGGCGTATTATTCGGGGCTTCATACCTTATGAGGAATTTCCGATGCCCGAGTTGTCGCGCCGCATTCTGAACGTGAAGTCGTCTCCGACCATGGCGTTGAACACGAAGGCCAAGGCGCTCGCGAAAGACGGCATCAAGGTCTTGAACTTTTCGGTCGGTGAGCCCGACTTCAAAACGCCGGACTCGGTCGTGGCGAAAGCCATCGAAGCGCTGAAGGCCGGTAAGACCAAATACGGGCCGGCGGGCGGCTCGCCGGAGTTCCGCAAGGCGATCGCGGAAAAGCTCCTGCGCGACAACCAGATGACGTACGCGCCGGAAGACATCGTCGTCGGCATCGGCGCCAAGGAAATCCTCTTTCACGTCTTCATGTCGATCCTGAACGAAGGCGACGAGGTCATCGTCCCCTCGCCCTACTGGGTCAGCTATCCGGACCAGATCATCGCCTGCGGAGCAAAGCCGGTCTGCCTGCCCGTTCCCGACGACATCGCGAAGGCACCGCTCAACATGTCGGATCTGCGCCGCAACGCGTCGAGCCGGACGGTGGCGATCGTCCTCAACTCGCCGAACAACCCCGCCGGATACATGTACGACGACGCCGCTCTGAAAGAGCTCGGCGAGTTCCTCAAAGGCAACGACTGGTGGATCGTCTCCGACGAGATCTACGAATACATGGCGTTCGACCGCCCGCACAAATCGCTGCTGCAGATGTTCCCGGAGCTCAAGGACCGCTTCATCCTGGTCAACGGCATGTCCAAAGGCTTCGCCATGACCGGCTGGCGCGTCGGTTACTGCGCCGGCCCGAGCAAAGTCATGAAAATGGTGCGCGACCTGCAAAGCCATTCGTCGACGTGCCTCCCGCCGTTCATCGAGGAAGCGGCCACCCTGGCGATCAGCGCGGGCAAGGACCTGCTGGCCAAGGAAATCGCCGGCCTCAAGGACCGGCGCGACCTCGCCGTCTCGCTGCTCAAGACGATGAAGGGAGTGAAGTACGTGCAGCCGCACGGTGCCTTCTACGTCTTCATCGACGTGCGCGAGCCGCTGAAAAACGCGAAGGAAAAGCTCGACTCGTTCCAGCTGTCCGACCGTCTGCTGATGCAAGAGCACATCGCCCTGGTGCCGGGCGACGCCTTCGGCGCGCCGGGCTTTTTGCGTCTCTCCTATGCGACCGACGAGGCGTCGATCAAAGAGGGTCTGACCCGTCTAGGCAAAGCCCTGCAAGAACTCTGAGGAATCTGTCGAGATGAATCTGCTGAGCGAGCTCAAGGCCATCGAAGGCGAATTCGAGCGCGACACCAAAGCCAGACCCGAGCTTTCGGTGGACGCCGTGGAAACGATGCGCATCGCGTACCTGGGCCGCAAAGGCAAGGTGACCGCGGCGCTCGAAAAACTGCGCGACTGCCCGAAAGACGAAAAGCCCGCCGCGGGCAAGGCGTCGAACGAGCTGAAAAAGAAGATCGAGGCGTGGATCGCGGACAACCTGAAAGCCGCGGAGAACAGCGCGCTCGAAGCGAGTCTCACCGGCACGCTGCTGGACATAAGCCTGCCGGTCGGCGCGGGCCAGCCCGCCGGGTCGCTCCACCCCGTGACGATCATGCGCCGGGACCTCCTCCGCGAGTTCCGCCGCATGGGCTTCACCGTCTACGACGGTCCCGAGATCGACTACGACTTCTACAACTTCAAGTCGCTCAACTTTCCGGACGACCATCCGGCGCGCGACATGCAGGACACGTTCTACGTCGACAAGGAAAAGCAGTTGCTGCTCCGTACCCACACGTCGAACATCCAGGCCCACTGCATGCTCAACGAAAAGCCGCCGCTGCGCATCGTCGCGCCGGGCCGCGTCTTCCGGTGCGATTCGGACCCGACCCATACGCCGATGTTCCACCAGATCGAAGCCTTCGTCGTCGACCGGGGCATCACGTTCGCTCACATGAAAGGCGTCATCGACACCTTCATGAAAGCGATCTTCGGCTCCAACATGAAGACCCGCCTCCGGCCGAGCTTTTTCCCGTTCACCGAGCCGAGCG
>JAYVBB010000267.1:0-3615 GCA_043750715.1 Pseudomonadota bacterium
GGGCGGGGCCGATGTTCAGCCAGACCCGGTCGGACAGGTGATCCTGCTCTTCCGCCTGCATGCGCGCGCGGTCTTTCGCGAAGGTGTGATCGATCGGCGTCGTCAGCACCTGGTTGCGGTCGGCCGGATAGTCTTTTCTCAGTGCGTGGCCGACGAAGTCCTCGTGACAGAGAATGCGGCGGAGATTCGGGTGGCCGTCGAAGCGCACGCCGTAGAGGTCGAAGGCTTCGCGTTCGAACCAATTGGCGGATTTGTAGACTGACGTGACGGAAGGCACGGCGCCGCCGTCGGCGACTTTCGTTTTGACGCGCAGGCGGCGTTTGTCTTCGGGAGAAGCGTAGTGGTAGACGACGTCGAAGCGCTCGCCGCGCTCCGGATAGTCGACGCCGCAGACGTCCATGAGAAACGGATAATGTTTATGGATCTCGCGCGTCACTTCCAGGAGCGAAGAGGACTTCACTTCCAGGCAGTCTTCGTCGGCGTGCTTGCCGTTGCGCGTCAGCTTGGCGTCGGCAGCCGGGAATTTCTCGGCAATCTTATTGAGAAGCGTGTCATTAAAGGACGGCGTCGCGGCGTCAGCAGCAGTCATCAATCCGGGCTCCGGCCGCTCCGGGAAAGCCTTGGAGAGCCCGCCCTAAACAGCATGATAAGCTAGTCATATTCATCACTTCGCGCCAGGCTTCAAAGTACCACCCACACCAGGGGGTGACAAGGGCTTCCTCTCGCCCTATATTCCCGGCCATTACGGGCTCTTCCAGCGGGGTAACTATGACGGCGCCGGCAACTGATCAAGATTTCAGCAGATTCCCCATGGGCCCGAAGCTCGCGTCCTACTTGGGACTAAGTGCCGCCGCCGAGCCCGAGGACAAGCTGCCGCGCGGCACGTTCTTCGATCAGGCGTTCGTTCATTACCTTAGGAGCCTCCATGAAGTTCGCCTGCCGGGCCTGGCGACTTCCGACGTCGTCGACCTGCTCGACGAGCTGACGGCGATGGATTTGCCGGACGCCGTCTTGGACGTCTCGACGCTCCGCCCCGAAGTCCTTGGTGGGGGCGACTTCCGTGCCGAGCTCGCGGTCGGGGTCGCGGCTATGCTGACGGCCCGCTTCGAGGAAGCCGAAGCGCGTCTGAGAGAAGCGCAGCGCGTCCTGCCGGCCGAGCCGGCGCCCTACGTCAACCTCGCGCAGATTTTCCTGAGCCAGGACCGGGTCGAGGAAGCCGAGCTCTGGTGCGTTTCGGGACTCGACGCCGACGCCAACCACTTCGCGCTCTGGGATCTGTTGGCGGAAATCCTGCAGGGCCGCTACGGCGAATACATGCCCGAGCGGTTGCTGCAGCTCGCCGAGAAGCGCAACTCGTGGGCGGGCATCTCGCTCGCCGCCAATTTGACGACGACCGGAGACCGCTATTTGAAGGCGAATCTCCTCGAACGCCTTCATGCTCAAGGCGAACGGGGCGACGAGTTCCTCGTCGAACTGACCGGTGCCTACGGGATCGCGGGTCAGTTCGAAAAAATTCCGGCCGTCGTCTGGCAGGCCGAACGCATGAACACCAAAGGTCTGGCGTGGCAACTGCACGCTCATGTGGCACAAGCGCAGCTCGCGATGGGCAAACCCGACGAATGCCTTGCGGCCGTCGCGAAGGCGAGGAAGAGCGAGCATCTTTCTCCGGACGCGGCGATGGCTCTGGCCGAGCTCGAGCACGAAGCGAAAGAGTCGGTCGACACCTCGCACGGCGAGCTGCCTCTTAATTAACAGGTGACGCTCACAGCACTTTTTGCCATTCTTTCGCAGAACCCCAAGAGGAGCTCGAAATATGAGCAAGACTGCCATCAGCACGCCGTCTGCACCGGCCGCCATCGGCCCGTATTCGCAAGCCATCCAGGTCGACGGCTTGCTGTTCGTTTCCGGTCAAATCCCGCTCGACCCGAAATCGGGTGAGCTCGTCGCGGGTGGAATCGAGCCGGAAACCAAACGCGTCATGGAAAATCTGGCGGCCATTCTGAAGGCCGCCGGCACCGATTTCGACCGGGTTGTGAAAACGACAATTTTCCTCAAAGACATGTCCAACTTTCAGAAGGTAAACGAGATCTACGGCAGCTATTTCAAACCGCCATTTCCTGCTAGGGCGACGGTGGAAGTCGCGCGCTTGCCCAAGGACGTGCGGGTCGAGATCGACTGCATCGCTAAGGTTTGACAGGGAACTTCCGAGAAATGTCATTGGAATCAGGATTTCGGCCATGCTAACATGGATTTATCGATCAAATCCTGAAGCCTCCTTCACTGCTGGTGCAAGCGTTGAAATTGACGGCACATAAACTAAAAGCCTATCTTATGCGTTCGCTGCTCGCGTGCGCATTGGTCGTTCCGGTGATCGTGACGAAGATGTCACCCGCCGCATTCACGACGCAAGAGACTCGCACGCACGTCGAAATCGACGGCGTGAACTACGGCATTTTCGACAACATCGAAGGTCTGACGGAAACGCAGACGACCGATGGACAAAAAACGCCGACGTTCCGCAAAGTCTCTTTCCGCCGCGATTTCGTGACGGATCCTTCGCTCTACCTCTGGGCGAAGAACGTGACGCACGGCCGCTCCGATTTGAAAGACGTGCACGTCGTCGTCGAAAATCGCGACGGTGAAGAGCTCTCCCGTTACGTTCTGAAGTTCTGCCAGCCGCTGTCTTGGACGGTGGAATCGGCGAACCCGGCTTTGGGCGGCTTCCATGAAAAGATTGATATCGCAGTTCAGGAAATTGCCGTTTACTAAGCGCTTCCTCTCCGAAGGCAACCTCCCCTTCACCGTCTTCGTCTCCTCCGTCCTCGTGGTAGTCAGCTGCCAGCTGGCGGAGAAACAAGATTTGGGGACGTCGTCGAGCGAAGCCGTGAAGCGGGACGAGCTGCGTCCGCCGCTGGCTCCCGAAGTCGCGGCGTCGCCGAACGTCTCCGCCGACGACATCCGTCTACTCGCGCCCGTCGGCACCTCGCCGGTGCTCGTCGCGCGCCTGGCCGCGCCGGATTGCTCACCGGGTTCGGACGTGGAAAAAGAGCTGCATTTTAAAGCGACGCTGCAATCGGACTTCGGCGACAACGATGCGGACCTGACTCTCGTCACAGCGGGAGACAAAGAAGCGGTGCGCGCGCAGATCGAGCAGTTCCACATGAACTTCGCGACGTCGTCGCCGGTGAAGGCCGAGCTGCTCAAGCAAGCCTGCGAAGCCAAGGCAAAGAACGCCGGCGAGACTTCGCTCACGCTGTCGCAGCCGCAAGTCATGCAGCTGCGCGAATGGATGCTGCTGCTCGCGCCCGACTGCAAGCTGATGGAACCGGCGACCGGCGGCTTCGCGTGCCAGATGGAAACACTCGGCGCGCAGAAGGCGAAGGATACGCTCACCGACATCCAGACGACCATGATCCGTCGCTGGAGCCGTCAACCGTACCTGCTCGCGCGCCGCCTCGCGATCGGCATCAGCCTCGCGCAGGCATTGGAGTCGCCGAAGCCCGAGCATGCGCTCGACACTCTATGCAAGATCGTCCGGGGCTCGCTCCCGGTCGAGCTGCCCGCGGTGGTCTCAAGTAAGCGCTGGCAGCAAGCAGCCTGCGACAAAGACAACAC
>JAYVBB010000268.1:0-3341 GCA_043750715.1 Pseudomonadota bacterium
CAATCCCCCCGGGGCGTTTCCCCCTTCGGAAACAGCGGTGGTGAAGCGCTGGGAAGTCAAAGAAAAGAACGGCCGCGCCGACCTGTTGAAGGAGACCGGCACGTCGTCGCTGTTCGGGGAAATGAGCCATGCGCTGCGCGGCGACACGCTGCGTCCGCGCATCGACCTGACCGGCGGCATCGATCTCGACTTTTTTTTGCCGATGCCCGGGACGTCGCTGCACGCTTCCAAGCCATACTCGTCCGACGACTACACGTTCAAGGACATCGACGGCCGGCGCTTTCAGATCCTGATCAACGGCGGCGCCGGCCGTATCGTGTTCACACCGGCGTCCAACGACTATTTCCATCCGACGACCTCGAAGGACCAACCCTACGTCGGCATCTGGACGACGCCTTTCGGAGCGGAAAGCGAGCTGCTCGAGCATTTCAAGAAAGTGCTCGCCAAGGAAAACCCGAAGCTCGCCGATTCGGTGGAAGACAAAGAGACCCGTTCGTACCTGCACCATGACGTCACCGTTGCCCGTAAGATCAAGCTGGTCGTCGACCGCACTTTTCCCGCGGCCTACCGCGCCGCGATCGGCAAGGCCGCGAAGAAGTGGAACGCCGTCTTCCAGAAAGACCTGTTCGTCTTCGAGCCGAAGGCGAAGGTCATCGACTACGGCGACTGCCTCACGGGATTTCAAATTTGCCTGCGTTGGGTCGGTCCGCCCGAGCTCGCCTTCACCGGAGCGAACGGCTACACCGAGCTGAGCTTCGATCCGCAGACGGGGTTGATCCTCGGCGGCGTCGTCACGGTGATCAACGACGACGTGGTGCTACCACTGGCGGATCTTTCGCCGGGCGAGCGCCAACGCGTGCTGGCGGACAAGCTCGACTGGGACTGGGTCGCCGACTCCATGCTGCACTACCGGGACCTCGACCGGAAGCGGCACCCCCTGCCGGAGCCGTACGTCGAATACCTCGTCCTGCACGAGATGGGACACATGAACGGCTTCGGCCATAATTTCTTCACGCGAAAGGAAACCGACGCGGACCATCCCGTGGCCTCGGTTCTGTCCTATCCGCCCTTTCCCGTCGGCCACCGCGCCAACGAAATCACGGCGTCGGATCGGCGCCGCCTCGAGATCGTTTACCGCTCCGGCAAAAAGGGCGAGACGCCCGGCTTCTGCTCCAGCATGGAAGCGATGGCGCCCGAGAAGGGCGACGACGGCATCTACCGGAAGCCGTCGGGCTGCGACGTCTTTACCTTGGGCGACCCGGGCGCCTGGTACATGCGGCTCGCTCGGCACGGGCGGTTCGGCGTGTTCACCGGCTACCCCGACTTATCGAATCTGTCCGACGACCTCCGCCGGATTTACCGGGATGCCGCCCAACGCCGCCGGCTACCTCCTCTCAACATCCTGACTCGGCTGGGCTTCATCCTGGGCGACGGCGACCAGACGAACGCCAAGTCCCGGGAATCGATCCAGACATTTCTCTGCGGCCTCGGAGGCGAGCGCCTCGCCATCACGTCCCAGCTCAAAGAATTCCACCGCTACGACCTGCGATGTTATGATAAAATCCAGTAAATCAAGATAGTTGATATAATACCATTGAAACAGGGTGGGGATCATACATATTATATGAACCTTCCGCTGCTTTGAAGGCCGGGTCGCGAACCCCCGGTCGCCAAAGCGGCGGGTCCCCTCCCCTGAAAAAGGGTAGGACTGGCCGGGAGAGAAACACCCGGCACCCCGTCGTGGGGACATGGCACAAAGCCGTGTCCCCACTTTCGCGTCCTGCGGCTGTATAATCGATAGACCAGCCTATTCAACCACTCCCCAGCCAGACCCCCTTTGAGGAGCCGACGCATGATCCGTCGCATAGCTTTGCTCGTGCTCACGAGCTCGGTCAGCACCAGCCTGTTTGCCGCGGGCATCAACCTCCAGGTCTTCGGCGGCAGCCGCACCACCAAGCTCGAAGCGGAAGACGACTACTCGGAAAGTGAAGCGACGTCCGATGAAGCGGCGGGCGACGGCGATCAAGAGCTGGTCATGTCCGACCGCTTCACCGGCACCGAGTACGGCTTCGCCTCCCTTGCTCAGCCGGTGAAAGAAGTGCCCGTAGCCCTAGGCGTCTTCGGCATGCAGCAGCAACTGAAAGGCAAAGACTCCGACTACCACGAGAAGCTTGGAGGCATCATGGCGGGAATCGACGCCATGGCTTGGATGAGCGCCGGGATCTGGCAGCCATTCGCGCGGGTCGGCTACGACATCTACAGTCGCCACCGCTATTCGGCGAGCTTCGAAGACGAAGGCTTTTTCGGCGCTACCGAGAGCGCGCCCACGCGCGTCGAAATGGACGGGCGCGTACGCGGTTACCATGGCGCCTTGGGCGCACGCGTCAAACCCACGCCGTTCGTCGGCGCGTTCCTCCAACTCGACTTCGCCGAAGAAGAGTTCGTCGTGGACCGCGCCAGCGTCATTCAGGACGGCTTCGGCTTCACGACCACATCAGGCGACTTCCCGAGGATCAAGCTGCGCTCGCGCTCGGTCATGCTCGGCATGGACCTCGGCACTTAAAGCGACAGAGTGCTCAACAGCATCGCTCCCGCGCGGCCGTCGCTTGCCGTCGGCAGGACGCGGAACTGGAACGCCGTCTGCGCCCGGTCCGAATGATTCGACACGCCGTCGAGCACCCCGTACGCCCAGCCCGCGGCGAACAGTCCAAGAGCGACGTTGCGCTGGCCGATCTTCTCGCTGGTCACGCCGAGCGTCAGCAGGATCGACTGGACTGAGGCGAGTGCGAAGGCTTTCGCCGAGTCGCCGTTTTTCGCCTGGGCGACGCCGAAGGGGAAGAAAGACAGGCTGAAGCGCAGGCTCGACGCGGCCTCCGCATGGGTCGCCGAAAGCGACGGCAACATGTCGTAGAGTTCATAACCGTAGATTCCGATGAAGCTGACGCCACCGAGCAGAAACTGGTCGTTCTTTTCTTCGACGATGGTCGACGACGCGAGCAGGAACAGCGCCTCGCTGGCCGCGAACAGCAGGCCGTCTTTGAAGCGCCCCGCGTCGAAATGCCCGATACCCAGAGGCAGAAGCCCGACCGCGAATGTGCCGGTGCCACCGGTCGTCTGCTGCGCAACGGCCGTCGAGCCGCCCTTCGTCGTCTTCAGGTCTTCCCAGATCGCGTTGAGTTGCGGCGGATCCTTCACCGGATCGAGCGCAATGCCTGGATTCGCTTCGTGCGCTTTGGCGAGCCAAAGCCGGATCTCCGTGCTCCTGCCATACGCCATCTCCAGGCGGGCTTTCATAAGGTAGACCCGGGCCTGCGCTTCCGACGACAGACTCTGATCCCGAA